>NZ_JANRHH010000022.1 GCF_030433435.1 Polycladomyces subterraneus | reverse complement strand
TTCTCCTGTTGACTTCCAAGACTCTTTTTTCATACCATTATGGTAATACCAATATAAAGGAATTGTCAATCTATAAAAAATGCGAGGGGGTCCGTGTATCCCCTCAATAAATTGAGGGGGATTACAGCCCCCTCGCGCTCCCCCATTTTTCTAAAAAGGCCACCCATTTCTCAGTATCTACGGTTGCCGGATCCACCCTGGCTTGGGTTGGAATACAGATTTTGCTGCTGATGGTGTTTTGTCATGGGGTTTTGGTTTTTTGTTCCGGCTTTTTACTGCCTTCAATCACACGGAAAGCAGGGCGCCTGCCACGAAAGCGGTTTCCTGTCGGCCGCCCTTTTTTACGCGGGCGGATCGACCGGGAATGAGAGGGGATGTTCCACCGCAGAAACCATTGCGGGGGAAACTTGTACAGGTAAAAGACAACACCGGCAATGAGCAGGGGAATCAATACTTGGACAGGATTCATTACAAGCAGGCGGAGGAAACCGATGCCCATCAAGACGAACAGGATCAGACGCCACCCGTTGTTTGGTTGTCTTACCATGACCGTTCACCCTCATTCCATAAAGAATCCGAATAGCCGACTTACGAACGGGAGTGTGCTAGCGAGGAGGATGTGACCGTTGCTTCGGCTTGCAAATCCAGCTCCCTCATTTTATTGAATGCGGCAATGGCTACTTCCACTTGATCATCATCCGGTTGTCGGGTGGTCAACTTTTGCAACCATAATCCGGGATACCCCAGATAAGAGAGCCCGGGAACGTCTCGCAAAGCGTTGGTCAATTTCAACAATTCGTAGGAGAGTCCGACCACCACGGGCAGAAGCATCAGCCGGATGCCGATGCGATCCCAGACGTTATCGTAGTGGAAAAAGGAGTAGACAATCACCCCAACGAGAACAGTCAAAATGATGAAACTGCTGCCGCATCGAAAATGAAGGGTGGACTGCCGTTGTACGTTACTTATTGTTAATTCTACCCCTGCCTCATAGGCATTAATCACTTTGTGTTCCGCCCCGTGATATTGGAAGACCCGTTTGATCGTAGGCGTTTGCGAAATCAATATAAGATACGCAAGGAGCAGCAATGTTTTGATGCCGCCTTCGATCAGATTTTGGGCGATCAGATTGTGGACATACCGGTCAAACAATACACTGGCCAGAAAAGCCGGCAAAGCGGTAAAAAGAATTTTTCCGATCACCAATGAGAGGACACCGACCGCAGCCACTCCGATATATGTGGTTAATTTAGACGGGGAACGCCGATCTTCCTGCCAAGACTCCTCATCCGAATAACCCAAATCATACTGTTCCGTCGCAAATTGCAAGTGTTTTGCACCGGAAGCGCTCGCTTCGATCAGTGCCACGATGCCGCGAATCAGGGGGATTTTTTTCAGGAAAGATAAAAATGGCGATGGAGTTCGCACTAACTCCCATGTTGCGATCGAGCCGTCTTTGCGTCGGATGGCGGTCACTTGAACGTAACGCCCTCCAAACATTACGCCTTCTATTACGGCCTGCCCGCCGTATGCGACTGGTTTTTCCGACACTTTACCTGCACCGCCTTATTTGTAATTTCCTTATAGGAGAACGGCCGAAAGTACGTTCTTGTATGAAGATGCATTCCCATTGTATCACAGAAATGGCGTTCGTCGCAGTGATCCAGTGAAATTCTACGTCAACAGGGGAATTTGTGGTACAATTGGCGAAGGAGAGAGGAGGTGTGCCGATGCCGAAGGTGCTCGTGCTACACGGTCCCAACTTGAACCGGCTGGGGAAAAGAGAGACCGACGTATACGGACGAAAATCATTGACAGAGCTGAACCATCGTCTGGAAGAATTAGGTCGTAAATGGGGACTGGAAGTGGAAACATACCAGTCCAATCACGAAGGAGAATTGATCGACCGGATTCATGCCGCAGATGGAACATTTGACCATCTCATCATCAACCCTGGTGCATTGACACACTACAGTTACGCTCTTCGGGATGCCCTGGCCTCTGTGGAAGTACCTGCGATTGAGGTACATCTGTCCAACATACATAATCGCGAAGCGTTTCGGGCGCATTCTGTCACGGCGCCGGCCGCGGTCGGTCAAATCGTAGGCCTTGGTTTTCTCAGCTATGAGCTGGCTCTCCGGGCTGTGGCGGTTCGGTTGGGGCTGATCGATTGAGAGGAGGATGCCTGTTGGAAAAGCGGATCGACCGTTTACGTGACCGAATGAAAGAGCAAGATCTCGAAGCCTTGCTTGTTACCCATCCGATGAACAGAAGATATCTGACCGGGTTCACGGGCACGGCGGGCATGGTGCTGGTGACGGATAAGGACGCCAAACTGCTGGTCGATTTCCGGTATGTGGAGCAAGCCCAAAAACAAGCCCCTCATCTGGATGTGGTGCGTGTCGGGGGTGAGCCGTTTCGCACGGTGGCCCAATTGTGCCGTGAGTGGAACGTCAGCCGGCTGGCGTTTGAACAAGATCATCTCGTATATGCCCGTGTGGAAAAGCTAAAGTCCACCCTGGACGGGGTGGAAGTGGTCCCGGTGAGCAACATGGTGGAAAAACTGCGCGAAACCAAGGATGCCGATGAGCTGGAGACGTTGCGTCGTGCAGCACGAATCGCCGATGAAGTATTTACGGAGATTCTCAAGGAGATTCGTCCCGGACTGCGCGAGCGGGACATCGCTTTTCGCCTGGAGTTTCTCATGCGCGAAAAAGGGGCCACTTCTTCCTCATTTGACATTATCGTCGCCTCCGGTCCGCGTTCGGCGCTTCCGCACGGCGTGGCTTCGGATCGGGTGTTGGAGAAGGGTGATTTGGTCACGCTGGATTTCGGTGCCCTCCATGAGGGATATTGTTCGGACATCACGCGCACCATTGTATTAGGAAAGCCGAACGAGCGGCAACGGGAGATTTATGATATCGTGTTACATGCCCAACAAGCGGCATTGGAGGCAGTTCGTCCAGGGGTAACCGGACGCGATGTAGACAAGGTTGCCCGGGATATCATCACCGACCGCGGATACGGCGAGCAGTTCGGGCACAGCACCGGCCACGGCATCGGCTTGGAAATTCACGAAGCCCCGACTCTTTCCGTCAATGGGGAAACCGTGTTACAATCCGGAATGGTGGTCACGGTTGAGCCGGGTATCTACTTGCCCGGTTTTGGTGGCGTCCGTATTGAGGACGACGTGGTCGTGACCGAGCAGGGCAAGGAAGTGCTGACGCACAGCCCCAAAGACCTGATCGTGATCGAATAGACGGTCGGCTTTATCTTATCGAGTTTGGAGGAGACATGCATGATTTCGGTGAACGATTTTCGTACGGGATTGACCATCGAGCTGGACGGTGACGTGTGGCAAGTACTGGAATTCCAACACGTCAAACCGGGGAAAGGGGCGGCGTTCGTCCGTTCCAAACTGCGCAACCTGCGCAACGGCAACATTCAGGAGCGGACATTCCGCGCCGGGGAAAAAGTGCCGCGTGCACACGTGGAAACCCGCCAAATGCAGTACCTGTATGAAAGCGGCGGTGAGTACACGTTTATGGACAATGAAACCTACGAGCAAATCAGCCTGCCGGCCGAACGCCTGGAGCGGGAGATCAAATTCCTGAAGGAAAACATGAACGTCAACATCATGATCTACCAAGGAGAAACCATCGGTGTGCAACTGCCCAATACGGTGGAGTTGGAAGTGACCGATACCGAACCGGGCATCAAGGGAGACACCGCGACGGGCGGAAGCAAATCGGCCACGTTGGAAACGGGCTTGGTCGTACAGGTACCGCTGTTCGTTAACGTGGGCGACCGGCTGATCATCGATACCCGGAGCGGCGAGTACGTTTCTCGGGCATAATAGGAACCCAACGATTATGAGAGAAGGGGACGCGTTTCTCTGCTTGCACTGTTTATATGCGGCTGAGCGGGGATACGTGCTCCCCTTTTTCTGGCTATAGAAAAAGCAGCCTGAGAGACGGGGCTGCCTTTTTTTATTGACTAGAGTTTTTTGATTTTTCTTTTCCTTCACAACAAGAGGAACGTAACAAGACTGATTTACACCTTTAGCATACGTTTTCCGTTGACCCGTATTTCTCCCTCAAAATGTATTTTTGAATTTTTCCGGAAGGGGTCCGCGGAATTTCTTTCACAAACACCACTTTCCGGGGCTTTTTGTAACTGGCCAAGTGTTGAGTGGCAAACCTGATTATATCATCCTCCGTTGCTTTCATTTCCTGTTTTAGAACTATCACCGCACAAACGGTTTCGATATATTTCGGGTCTGGAATTCCGATTACTGCCACATCTTTGACAGCAGGATGGCGAATCAAGACGTCTTCGATTTCAACCGGATAGATGTTCTCTCCACCGCTTCTGATCATGTCCTTTTTGCGGCCGACAATCGAGAGATATCCATCCTTGTCGATCCTCCCAAGATCACCTGTATGACACCAACCGTCAACGAAAGTGGCTGCCGTTGCCGCAGGTTTTTGCCAATAACCCTGTGAGACAGCCGGACTCTTGATGCAGATTTCGCCTGTTTCTCCTATCGGAACTGATTGTCCGCGGTCATCGACGATTTTGATTTCGGTCAACGGCATCGGTTTCCCGACAGTATGGCCTTTCTTCCTGGAGTCAGACGGGTCAAGGGCAGCGGCAATCGGGGTTCCTTCCGTCAAACCATAGACCTGAACCAATCCCACATGGGGAAAACGTTCGTTTAATTGTTCGATTGCCCATGGCATGACGGGATCCCCTCCCGAATAGATTCGTTTCAATCTTGAAAGCTTGAAATCTGCGGATCGGGAAGAGTTCAACATCTCATAAATCATAAAGGGAAATAGAAAACAATCAGTGACATTTTCTTGTTCGATTGTTCGTACAACGCGATCGATGCTGAAGCCCCCACTTTTTGTAATCACAACTGTTCCTCCAACCAGGAGTGCCGGCAGTGCCAGATCTTCCATTCCTCCCACATGATAAAGGGGACCAGTCGTCATACAAACCGTACCGGCATGCAAATTCCATTTCATCACCTGCATGGCCGAAAACCAGAGTGTATTGGCGTGTGTCCATAAAGCTCCCTTCGGCCGTCCCGTGGTTCCGGAGGTATACATCAACATCACCGGATCCGACGGTTCAAGCGTTATATTGGTGATCTCCGATGTTTCTCCGTTGGTCAATACGTCCCATGGTTTGGCCCAAGGTGGAACCGGCTCACCCTGATATGGAAGACAGATGTAATCCTCAACAGAAACAGCATTCCGTATTGGCTCGATCCGATCAGTTAAACTGGAATGAAAGCAAAGAATTTTACAGCCTGAATCGTTCAACGCGTATTCAAACTCTTGACTGGCCAACCGAAAATTGAGACGAACGGCAATGGCTCCGATTTTTGCAGCCCCGAAGTAAAGAGCGAAGTACTCTAGACAGTTATACAGAAGGATTCCGACCCGATCCCCTTTTTTCACTCCCGAGTTGCGAAGCACATTTCCGTAGGCATTTGAAACCCGATGCAACTCCTCATACGTCCACGATAACTCACTTTCCAACTTTACAGCACACTTGGAAGGTTCTAGCGTGTTGAGATCTCCCATGATTCGTCTTGTCATATACCCGACATCCATGCATATCCCTCCCAAACATGGTGTATCCTCGCATGATGACCTTAATGATTTGGGCTCTTGTTTACCATCAGTTTTATAGTGGCAACCACCACTGTCTCACCGGTCTGTTTTTTAATCTCTTGGAGCGCTGTGATAATTCCCCGCCCGTTGTCTTTCTCCTGAATATCGATAATCTTCACTTCCGAATGAATCGTGTCGCCGATGAAGGTCGGATTGGTAAAGCGAACATGTTCCATTCCATAGAAAGCGACGACCACTCCCGGTTCAAATTGAAAAAGACCCGTGGCAGCGGAAAGCACCAGCATCCCGTGAGCGATACGCTGCTTAAACAAGGTTCTGGACGCATACTCCTTGTCGGTGTGAAGGGGAAACCAGTCCCCACTGAATGCAGAAAACATCACGAGATCGGCCTCCGTAATTGTCCTTCCTTTGGACAGCCAAGTTTCGCCTATTTTGTACTGTTCCAGGAATTTTGTAAACACTGTGTTTTCCTCCTTCAAGTCACAACCTGGTGATTTGCAGAACAGTTTTCTACACTTTTCTAGCGGCGCATGTATACCTTCCCGAAGACCGTTTACATAAGGGCTTTGGCAAGCCGGAAAGCACCCGTCAGGGTGCTTTCCGGTTAATGTCGCTTGAAGTGGAAACCAAATGGTGATTTTTCAGGTTACCGGGTGTGGGGGTAGCTGACAAGGTTGATAAATATGCGGTAGCCACCGGGCACTTGAGCCTGAATCTGGCGGTACCAGACTAGGCTGGTATAGATGTAAGTGCCTTTGCCGTAATCAGCGACCAACAATCCGCTGGTGAAAGGCTCTTCCCCTGGATCGGACATGGACAAAAGCGGGAGATAATGCTCTTTGTCCCAACTGGAAGGAAAATAGACCCCCCGTTCTTGGACCCATCCGTCAAAGTCGGCGGAGGTGATTTTGTTTGGCCACTGCATGATCGGATGCTCGGGTTGCAAGAAAGTGACGGGGGCAGTTTCATCCGTGACCCTCCAACTGATGGGAGGATCACCGGGAGTGAGCGGGTATGGGGCGAGTTCAGACTTCCAGTTGTCCTCCGGTTTGTGATACTGCATGACTACATGGCCACCGTTTTCTACGTAATCCAACAAACGATGGTTGTTAGCCAAAAGGTCAGGGCGCGAGAGATAAGCCCGAATGCCGACGACGATGGTGTCGTATTGGCTTAAGTCATTTTTTTTCAAATCATCTTCCGTTAAGGAAGTGATGTTAAGTCCCGCTTGACGCAACTGATTGGACACATCATCAAATCCGCTTTCCACATATCCGATTTTTAGCCCGGTAGGCAAATTCAAAGGAAACGCATGGAGAGTGAGTTTGGCATCGCGTACGTAGTAGCTAGTCCCAATGTGCGGATAAAAGATACGCTGCACTTGGGAGTTGAAGCGATGGCCGTCAACATTGGCTTCGAAGGTGATGTCGTAGGTTTGTTCCTTGACTCCTTTGGGTGTAGTGATGTTCACCTGAAAAGATTGTTGCTCATCCGCCTTAGCAAAATGGACATCCCATTCAGCCGGTTCCGCTTTCCAGCCCTCCGGCACGTTGACGTGAATCGTTCCTTGGCTGGGGCCGTTTTTATAGTTCGTTACTTGCAAGTGAATGGTTCGGGTATCCTGCTCTTTCGCAGTATTGATGATGCTTGACTCGGGTGAGAGAAGGAAACCCCAATCCGGCAAGAGCGCGGCCGTTTGTTTGAGCGGGTCCGGTGTGATCCGCTGAGTAACCGTTTGCCCTTCCAGTAGATAGGAGACATCGATTTGCACAATGGAAGGATGGTAAGGATGGAAGAAGGAAGCATGGTCTACGGGAGCAGACATGGCTAAGCGGATCGTTTTTTGATGCTTGGGCCCCAAGGAAGTGATGTACGGCTGGACTGCCACCTTCCAGTGATCCTCTGGCAAAACAGGTTTCACCCGGATTCCGGTAATAGGCTGATCACTGTTGTTGTGAATGGTTAACGTGAGATGGGAGGTGGAGCCAAGTGTCCAGATATCGCGGTCGATGCCCAGGTTAATTTGGATTTCCGAGGCGACGGCACTGGCGTGCTGAAGCTGTTGTTCTTTGATTTGCAAACGGTAGAGCAGGTCCTCTCTTTGTTCCTGGTTCAGCGGTTGGACTTGGGCAAGGTGGATGGCTAGGCGTGTCATTTGCAAGGCCTTTTGCACTTCCCGAGTCACATGGGCCCGATTGGGATAGGCCTGGATGGCCCGCTCGTATTGTTGCTGCAGGTGGATGAGTGCTTGTTTCATAGCCGGTTGAGGCACTTGTTTGGCATAATCCGCAAAATCGTAGGGAAGTGAGTCAAAAAGGGAGGACTCTTTCCCTTTGGACCCTGTGGCAGAATTGACCAATTCCAATGAAATGAAGAAATCGCCCACAGGTAGGTCTCGACCCATACCCTGGCTTTTGTGCATTTTGCGTGATTCTTCTCCCAGTTGAGGATAAGTCAAACCGTAGATCGGGTCTGGTTTTCCTCCGATGTTAAAGCGCAGCGTTTCGTGGCCGTTTGTGCCGGGAAGGTAAATTTTTTTGATTTGCCACGGTTTTAAGCCTTGCCGGATTTGCTCCGGAAAAACGTTGGGGTCAGCGGCATCTCGAAAGGCACGAATGGTCAGCTCAGAGATGGCGCGATGGTGTCCGTGTTCGGTCGGGATGTCCCGGAACGAAGGCATTACGATGTCTGGGCGCTCTTCGCGAATCCGTCGGATCAGCCGTTCATAGGTTAACGTTTCACCCCATTTATTCAGTGTCTCTTCGGGTGATTTTGAGAAGCCAAAATCGTAAATGGGGTCATTCAAGTCTTGGCTGAGCATAAAAAGATGGACATTTAACAGTTTGGCCGCCTCCTGAAGTTCGCGGCTTCGAATGATACCGAGCGCGTTGCCGAGTTCCTTGCCAATTTGATTTTGCCCCCCTTCGCCCCGGTTGGCCAACACACTGATGGTGCGCACGCCTTTGCCGAGGGACAGGTAAGCCAGCAAGGCACTCTGTTCATCGTCAGGATGTGCCCCCGTGTTCATAAAGCTAACCACGGTATCCAGGGGGAGGAGGGCTTTCCACAGCTCCCGGTCCGGTTCTTCCTGCGCCTGGGTGGGCAGGGAAGGTGCCAGCAGACTGACGAAGAGAACAAAAGTCAGCACAAACACAAACCAGGCTCTGAACCTTAATGGATGCATTCCCAGATCCTCCTGTCAGATGGATTCCGGCATATATTCCACCCTTTGGTAATTATGATAATCATGAAGATAGAATATTTCAACAAAAATATTAATTCATTCTTTTCACTCCTGAAGGATTTGGTTATAATAAAAGACAACCGGATATGTATTCCACCTTTTGTCTCAAGTTGGTAAGAAAGGTTTACAAACTAAATCAACCGGGTTTCTGTTGACAAATGTGCATGGAAGGTAATAGTACTAACAATAGATTTTGTATCCTAAAACAAATCGCGGAAAGGGAATCGGGCTTGATAACAAGGTCGGTGATCGACTTCTGCTGTCGCCGCGGATCGGAGAGTACATACTTACCGAGTACAAGTCTCGCTATGTTCGCTTCGCTCCCTGGTATCGTTGTCAACAAGCCCTAACAGAGTGAGGGGGGTTTCATGGGAAATCATACGGTTAGCGGGACTCCCCATGAGATGAAACGGCTGAACAAACGGATTATTTTGCAGACTATTCGATCAAAAGGGAAAATTTCTCGCGTCGGGATCTCCAGGGAGACGACGATCAGTCGGACGACGGTCTCCCAGATCATCGATGAATTATTGGCCGAGGGGGTGATTCGAGAGGTCGGAGTGGGTGATTCTTCCGGACAGGGTGGACGGAAACCGATTCAATTGGCGATCGATGATCACGCTGGATACGTGGTGGGGATCGATGTAGGTGGAAGTTCCATTACGATGGCCCTGTGCAATTTGGGCGGAGAAGTGTGCCAAAAACAGACGATCCCCACCCGTAAGCCTTTGGAAATACTGCGTTTTTTCCTCGATGTCCGCCGATTTTTGGAAGAGTTGTCCATCCCACTCGACAAAGTGGTCGGTTTGGGGGTGGGGGCACCGGGGATCACCCGGTTTCATGACGGCGTGGTGATTTCGGCCCCTAGCCTGGAATGGGAGAACCTCCCATTGAAGGAGAGGATGGAAGACTATTTTCAGCTTCCGGTTTACGTCGAGAATGATGTGAATCTGGCCGCCCTGGGCGAATGTTGGCTGGGAGCTGGCCGGGAGAAGCGGCACGTAATCATGGTGACGGTAGGGACTGGGATTGGCTGCGGCCTGATCTTGAACGGGGAACTGTACCGTGGTGCCAATTGGGCTTCCGGCGAGATCGGCTACATGTTGACCGACGCCGATGCGGTAGAGCGATGGAACGATCCTATCTACGCCGGGTTTGGGTTTCTGGAAAGTAAAGCCGGAGGACCGGCCATTTTGAGGGAGTACCATCGCCGCTTGGATCTGACCGGTACGGCAATGGATAAACAGACGGCCAAAGACATCTTCGACGCCTTCCGGGAGGGCGACCCGAAGGCAGCCGAGGTGATTGGGGAAGCCAGCCGCCACCTGGCCGCGGGGATCGCCAACGTGATCAGTCTGTTTGACCCCGAAGTCGTTATCCTGGGTGGCGGCCTATTTGGATCGGCGGATATCCTGTTGCCTATCATCGAAAGAACCGTTCGCAAGCTGACCCCAATGCAGCCAGAGATCCGGATCAGCCAACTTGGGGATTTGGCGGGGGCGGTTGGCGGGGGAGCGCTGGTGTTGAAGGAGCATGACTCCGTTTTTCAGGGGGTTCTGTGATCGTTTTTTGGAAAATCATATTGAGAGGGGAGATCCGATGCGTTGGAAAGTGATTCTCAGTTTGACTCTGGTGACGGGGCTGGCCACAGGCTGCCTCGCTTCGTCACCATCAGGGGAAAGCGCCAAGGACGGGCTGGAGGAGACGGTGGTCGTCTATTCTCCCCATGGAAAAGACATCTTGCAAGATTTTGAGAAGCGATTTGAAAAGGAGCACCCCAACACCGACGTGCAGTGGCTGGATATGGGTTCTCAGGAAGTGTTGGACCGGATCCGGTCGGAAAAGGGAAATCCCCAGGCGGACGTATGGTGGGGGGGACCGTCGGTGATGTTTGAACAGGCAAGGGAGGAGGGTTTGCTGGAAAAATACAAGCCTAGCTACGCCGATGCTCTCGACGACGAGTTTCATGCGAAGGATTACAGCTGGACTGGTACCTTCAAGACACCTCAGGTAATCATGTATAACACTAATGAGATTTCCAGGAAGGAAGCGCCGAAGGATTGGGACGACCTCTTGGACAAGAAGTGGAAAGACAAGATCATCATCCGCTACCCGCTGGCTTCGGGGACGATGCGCACCATTTTTTCCTCTATGATCTACAGAACCTACCAGGAGTCGAAGGCTCCCAAGGAAGGGTACGAGTGGTTGAAGAAACTGGATGCCAACACCAAAGAATACGCCGCCAACCCGGAGATGATGTACAGCAAGATTGCCCGGGGGGAAGGGAGCATGACGGTGTGGGACATGCCGGACGTCGTGATGTTAAAGGAGACGAAGCACTACCCGTTTGATTACGTCATCCCAGAGAGCGGAACGCCGGTGCTGACCGATGGGATCGCCCTGGTGAAAGGTGGGAAACACCCCAAAGCGGCCAAAGAATTCTATGAGTTCGTCAACTCCAAGGATGCGGCCAAAATCCTCGCCGAAAAGTATTACCGCATCCCCACCCGTAACGACATCGACGACTTGCCCGCCTGGATCACGGAAACGAAGATCAAACCAATGGAACTGGATTGGGATCTGATCCGTAAAAAAGAGAAAGAGTGGATGGAGTACTGGGACGAGAATATCAAGAGCAAAAAGCAGGCGGAAGAATAAGACGAATGTCTTTGGGGTGATCGGATTGAGCCGAGTTCAACTGTCGCAGGTTTCCAAAACATTCGGGGAAGTTTCGGCGGTCAATCAGTTGGACCTGACCATCAACGAAGGGGAGTTCTTCACCCTGTTGGGTCCGAGCGGTTGCGGGAAGACGACAATGCTGCGAATGATCGCGGGGTTTTGTTATCCGACTACCGGCAGTATCCTCTTTGACGACCAGGATGTAACTCGCGTTCCACCACACTACCGAGATACAGGGATGGTGTTCCAGAACTACGCCCTGTTTCCACACATGACGGTTGCCGAAAACGTGGCCTTTGGTCTGGAAGTGCGTAAACTCCCGAAAAAGGAGATCACTGAACGGGTGGAACAGGCCCTTGAGCAGGTGCGACTGGGGGGATTCGGGGAGAGGAGGATCTCTCAGCTGAGCGGGGGGCAGCAGCAGCGGGTCGCTCTTGCCCGCGCCTTGGTGATCCGCCCCCGTATTCTGCTCCTCGACGAACCCCTCAGCAACCTGGACGCGCGTCTCAGGGACGAGATGCGGATGGAGATCCTGTCTCTACAGCGCTCCCTGGGAATCACCACGATCTACGTCACTCATGATCAGGTGGAGGCCTTATCCATGAGCGACCGGATCGCCGTCTTCAGCCGCGGTAAGTGCCAGCAGACGGGGACACCGGAGGAGATATACAACCACCCAAAAAACGCCTTCGTCGCTTCCTTTGTCGGGGAGACTAACCTACTCCCGGCCACGATCAAAGAGACGGAACCAGATCATGTGACGGTGGAGAGCGGGAACCGCTTATTCCGGGTGAAGAAAGGGGAGCAAGACGTTCCCCATTGGACGGGAGAAGGGGGCTGGTTCCTATCGATTCGCCCCGAGGCGGTCCGCCTAGTCGAAGGTCCCGGATCAAACAGGGTGGAAGGGTGGGTGAAGCTGATCCAGTTTACGGGTTCATCCTATTACTGCAAGGTGGAGTTGGAGGACGGAACGGTGTTACAGGCTTTGTTCTTAAACCGGCCGGACATGCGAGGGAGGCTACGTGAAGGGGAAAGGCGATTCTTCGAGTTGCCGGAGGACCAGTTGCGGCTGATTCCAGACGCAGGGGGTAGTATTGATGATTAATCCTGCTACAAAAAGGCCGACAGAGCCGATCGCATCCCGGCGCGTGGTATCGGATAAGGGATTCACCCTGTTACTACTGATCCCGGTCATCCTGGTGTTGGTCTCTTACGTGTTATATCCGAGCCTGAGGACCTTGGTTCAGAGCGTGTGGATGAAGGGGGAGTTCACCCTTGAAAACTATAAGCGTTTCTTCAGCCCGGAGAGTCTGTCCAACCTGGAGGCGCTGTGGAACAGTCTCTACATCTCCTTGTTGAGTGTCCTGTTGAGTGCCTTGATCGGCGTGCCACTTGCTTTCATCTTCAACCGCTACGATTTCCCAGGACGCCGCTTCTTCGCGACGGCAGCGATCATGCCCATTGTGCTGCCCCCTCTGGTCGGGGTGATGTCCTTTATGTTCCTCTACGGAGAGTCGGGGTTGGTGACACGGATGATCCAGGACTGGTTCGACCTGGACAAAGCCCCCTTCAAGCTGAGCGGGGTTGCCGGCATCCTGCTGGTTCATGCCTACACCATGTACGTCTACTTTTACATGACCGTCTCCTCGGCCATCAAGGGCTTGAATCCCTCCTTGGAAGAGGCTGCCACCAATCTCGGTGCTGGCCGGTGGACCGTCTTCCGTCGAGTGACGCTACCGCTGTTGACTCCTGCGCTGGTGGCGGCGTCCCTATTGGTATTCATGACGTCGATGGCCTCGTTTTCTGCTCCTTTTCTGTTGGCCGGAGGGTTCAGGGTTCTTAGCCTGCAGATTTATTTTTCAAAAATCAACGGCGATCTGGACATGGCCGCCACGCAGTCGGTCATCCTGTCCGTCATCTCCATATCCTTTTTGCTGGTGATGCGGTGGTATCAGGGAAGGCGGGATTACCGGGTGTCGGAGAAGGGAGTTAGTACTCACCGTCGGGAAGTCAATAATCCTTGGGTCAAGTGGCCCTTGGTCATCGTCGGGGTGATCGGAGTGGTGTTTCTGCTACTTCCCCATATCACGCTGGCGATTTTGTCCCTGGTCCCCGAAGGTTCGTGGACTTATCAGACCTACCCTACGCGGTTTAGCCTCGAAAACTACCTATTGTTGATGAAAGACCCCCATATCTGGAAGCCGATCCGAAACAGCCTGTGGATGGCGGCGCTGGCGACGGCGGGAAATTTTCTCTTCGGCATTCTAACCTCTTATGTGTTGGTAAAGAGGAAATTCCGTGGAAAAAACGTCTTGGACGTGATGGTGATGCTCCCCTGGGCCCTTCCAGCGACGGTAGTGGCGATGAACATGATCCTTGCATTCAATGTGCCCACCCCCTTCACCTTCGGTAAGGTTCTGGTGGGTACCTTCTGGATTCTGCCCTTGGCCTATTTCATCCGCCACATCCCCCTGGTGGTTCGTTCAACCAACGCGGCCCTGGAGCAGCTAGACGACTCCCTGGAGGAGGCTGCCCGCAACCTGGGCGCCCGTTGGTTCACCACCTTTAGAAGAGTGATTCTACCCATCATCCTGCCCGGGATCATGGCTGGCACTCTGCTCGCCTTTGTAACCGCTGTGGGAGAATTCGTCTCCTCGGTAATGCTTTACACCATCGACAACCGTCCTATCTCCATCGAGATCATGAACCAGCTACGCATGTTCAACTTAGGGCAGGCGGCGGCATACGCGATGTACCAAATCATCCTGATCGGTGTTGTCCTGTTCATCTCCAATCGTTTCTTCGGGGTCAAGGCAGAGAATTCTCTCTGATGGATGACAAACCTCAATCCAATCTCAAGGGGGATGTTTGAATGAGCAAACGGGAGGAGTGGTTGAAAAAAGACGGTGCGACTTTTCCGGGAAAGACCTATGTGGAGTGTTTGTTGAAACCGGTTTTCAACTATCAGAGGGATTATCTGTTTTCCGCTATGTTCCAGGTGCACCGGGCTCATGTGCTGATGCTCTGTGACCGGGGGATTTTGTCGAAGGAGGAGGCTGCTCGTATCCTGGATGCTATCGAAAGGGTGGCCGCCCTCGATCCCGCTGTCCTCCGGTACGATCCGCGCTATGAAGATCTGTTTTTCATGATGGAGGCACGGCTGACCGAGGAGGTGGGACCGGACCTGGCGGGGAACATGCACATCGCCCGCAGCCGGAACGACATGGGGGTGACTATGTATCGTCTCGTCCTGCGCGAGCAGCTGCTGGAACTCCTAGATGTCGTGATGGATCTCCGCGAATCCCTGTTGGAAGTGATCGGAGAGCATTTGGAGACGGTGATGCCCGCCTATACCCACACTCAACCGGCTCAGCCCACCACACTCGGTCATTACCTCCTGGCGATCCAAGATGTACTGGGGCGGGATACGAAGAGGGTCTGGGCCGCCTTTCACACCGTGAATCAAAGCCCTATGGGAGCCGCCGCCATTACGACATCCGGTTTCGACATCTGCCGGGATTCCGTCCGGAAATACCTGGGGTTTGAAGGCATAGTGGAAAACTCCTACGACGCCATCGCCGGAGCAGATTATCTGTTGGAAGTGGCGGCGGCGATGATGGTGCTGATGACGAACGTGGGTCGCTGGATACAGGATCTGCTGTTGTTCTGCACCAGGGAGTTCGACGCCGTCAAAGTGGCCGACCCCTATGTTCAGATCAGCAGTATTATGCCGCAAAAGAGAAATCCGGTTTCCGTGGAGCATTCCCGTTCCATCGCCAGCAGTGCCATCGCCGACGCCCAGGCGGTCTTTGCGATGGTGCACAACACACCATTTGGCGACATCGTGGACACCGAGGATGACCTTCAGCCTCACCTGTACCGATCGATCGATAAAGCCCTGCGAGTACTAAAGCTGATGAATGCAGTGGTAAGCACGCTGGAAGTCAACCGGGAGCGTTTGATGAGAAGGGCCCGGGAAGATTACATCACGATCACGGAGCTGGCCGACGCCATGGTTCGGAAGAAAAGGACTTCTTTCCGAATTGCCCACCGGATCGCTGGCCTCGTCGTAAAAAAAGCCTATCAACGTCGTTTGGAGCTGGATGAGGTTTCCCCGGAGTTGATCGAAGAAGCCTCCCGTGAGGTGATGGGGAACGGGGTACCCTTTACCGAAGAAGAGCTGAAAAAGATTTGGGATCCCAACTATTTCATTGCGGTGCGAAAATGTTTGGGAGGACCGAGCCCGGGGGAAGCGGCGAGGATGCTGCGGGATCGGAGAAAAAAACTATCCGCCGACCGTACTGAACTGCAACAATACAAAAACCGGATCCGGTCCGCACAGGACAGGATGAAAGAACGGATCCAACAATTGACGGCGACGCTGTCGTCATAGAGCGGGTTGGATCCATCATACTCATAGACGACAATGGAAGGGGAGTTCCAAGAAGGTTATTTAAGTGATTCCATTCTTTTTTCCAATTTCATGATCAGGCTTTGAAGTAAATTGATTTCATATTCGCTTCTGCAGTCACAAGCATCTTCAAGGCGATCTGACAATTTATTGATCAGGTAATTGTATTCTCCTCTCTCAAAAGGGAGATCTGGATTCTCCAATTTATTTAAAATGGAAAGGTTGAGGTTCTGTTCCTTCCCCGTTGTCGTCCGTTGCAGTGACGAAATATATCTGCCCAAATAGAGACGTTCTTGAAAGGTGATATAACCCATAGATCCAACACTCCTTGCGTCAGGATATACAACGAATCCTTCTATCAAATTTAATAATGCTTAGGGAAGTGACTCTCTCAAGCCTTCGCTCTCCAACGTCCCGGTTTGGAAAAAGTGATATTGGAGGGGGTATGGTAGTCTGCTCCGAGGTTTGGAGCATAATTGAGTGTTGTGCTAAACAAGAATTCGGTTTGATTAGTTTTCTTGTCGACCCCCTGGACAACGAACAATGCATTCTTCCACCTGGATCGGTCTCCCCATATGTGCCACGCGCACTTTACAGGCTGGCGCTCAACAAAAGGGTTAGTATCGCAAAGAACCCCTAATTATTTGGGAATACCGATCATCGTACGTTTTTCCGACTGAAAAGTGGAACTGAGAGTCCAATCCGATTTGTTCTTTTTTTTGCAAGCGATGTGGTTCTTTCGCATCATGGGCGTGGGGTTCCTGACAGCCAGCGACAACGAACATGGAAACAAACAATAATAACATCCGTCTCATTGATTGATCGACTCATAACCTTATTGCTTTCTATTCGATTTTCTATTATCTATCTCCTATGTCCTGTGAGCATGATACGTTCTCCCAGCTTCAGTAGATATTTCCCCGCTACGTTTTCATCAGAGGGAAATGCTGGAGAGAAGAAAGCGTCAAAAGCCGGGTGGCTCCCCCGGCTCAGAAAAGCTATTATTTTCATTCCATTATGTATATCATGGATATTAAAGGGCATCTCCGAAACACACGCGGATATAACGCGTGGCCGTCACGATCTGACTGCTCCCCCCTTATCATGAATCCTTTTCCACTGGTAAAAGAAAATCAGGTTGGTTGGAGGGAAAGCATGAAAGAATTGGGTTGGTAGTAATGTTGGCAGTGCTAATCGGAGCTTTCATATGGAGGGACGCTGGGGAAGATGTTGACAGGAAAGCAAATCAGGAGTCCGAGGTGACCGATGGGTATAAGTATCAGCCGGATCCTAGGAAAATTCCGCAGGTTCCACCGAAACCGAAACTGATTCCGCCAGCGAAACCCTCATCACCGCAGCCAAAACCGTTGCCAGATGCACCGTCTGCAACGAAAGGTGCAAAGAATATGACTACAGGGGCATGATGGCCTCTTTTTTCTTGCGATCACCCCTTGCCTAACAAATGGAACAATTTGAGTAAAAAGGCGGTGATCCCGGCGGCCATCAGCGGGCCAACGGGAATTCCACGCAAAAACAGAATGCCGAAGATCGAGCCGATTACCAATCCAATGATCAGTTGGGGGTCGACCTTCAGCAAATCAAGCCCTTTCCCGTTCATATAAGTGGCCAACGCACCTCCCAAGAGTGCTAGCAATCCGGGCCAAGTGGAAAAAACCGAAACGATTTCACGCAGGTTGATTCTGCCGGAGGCAAAAGGAACCAGTACTGCAATGGTTAAAAACAGCAGACCCAGTTCCATCCCGCGCCTTTCCACCGCCCCGAAATATCTTTCCAGATGCGTCAGCTTCAGGATAAGCAACAGGCTGGCCGCTGTCGCGATGATGGAAGATCGGCCCACCAATCCGATGAGAATCAATGCCACCAACAACAGGTCCGGTTTCATGTCCATCCCCTGTCCCACAGTCTTACCATCACTGTATGTACAAGGGGGACAAAATATTAAATGGAAATAATCCGACCTTGTTCCCACACAGGGACAATCGAATAGCGGTCCACTTCCAGGCAGTCACGTAAATCTTCCTGTGCTCCCATGCGCAGCAATCGTTGACCGGACTGACTCAATGAGAGGAATTCTTCCAACCGATCGCGGCATCCCAAATAACAGGCCTGCATGGATTGGCCCAGATCGTCGCAGACCGCGTGGGGAACCTTTTTCAAGATGAGGTCGATCATGAGTCCTGCAGCTGTCCCGTCCTCCAGGGAAAATGTGCCGCGTGTACCGGAGCATAGAAATACCACATCTCGCTGAAGGGAACAGGCCCGTTCCGTGCAAGCGAGCGCGTTGAGAAAGCAGCCGACCAAAATGTGAGCGCCTTTGGACGCCTTGATCAAGGCACGCGTCCCGTTGGTGGTCGTGAGGGCGATTCCCCGTCCGTTTACGAGGGGAGACGTGTAATCACGGGGGGAATTGCCCAGATCGGATCCTTCCAAGCGTTTGCCGTATCGTTCACCGCCCAGCAACAGCCCGTCCTGTTTGGCGGATTGTTTGGCTTCATTGACAGTGACATGTGGAACAACATGGGTGGTACCGTGGGCAAATGCGGTAACAATGCAGCTCATCGCGCGGAACACGTCGATCACGATGACGGTTTTATTGTGCAGCCGGTCCATTTGTACTTCATCCACATGGGGACAAACGGAGATATGCATCATTCTTGGCGCTCCATGCGTAGTCCGATAGCAAACGTGTCCGAGCGAAGACCGCGTCGGAGCGCTTCAACCGCGAGCGATTCCTGTGGAGATACGTTGCCCAGGTGTATGTCGGGACCCAGCGCTTGGAGCAATTGCACCTGTTGGGATTTCTGCGGCGCTTCCCAGATCAAAAACCGAGAACCGATTTGTTCATGAACGGTGAACAGGTAATCCAGATCGGCTTCTCCTTTTTCATTGTATATCCCGACATTTTTCCCCGATTCACGTCCCTCGACAATGACGTAAGCGGCTCCTGCATCACGGTCGCGGTGATAAGTTTCCGTTAGCAGCGGGATGGGGGTGAACGAACCGTCCGCTTTTTTACCGATCTCCGTGATGACGTTCAACCCGTTGGCCAAGGCGGCACGAATGTAATGATCCCGCTCCTTACGAGATAGATCCACGGTACCGTCGGAAATTTCCATGTAAGTGAACCCCAGTTCGACCAAAGCGGAAAAGTAATGTTCCACCTGGTTCTGGGCATGGGCCACCTCAAACATCGTTCCCCCCGGATACAAGATCACCTCTCGTGATTGCGCGATGGCCAGTTTTTCTCGCAAAATCGGAATAGGGGTCAGTGCTGGCGTGCCGAAACCCAGTTTGATCCAGTCGATATACTCTCCCGCCGACGCAACCAGATCACGAAAAGCGGAAAGTCCCAAGCCTTTGTCCAGTATCATCGTGCATCCGGTCGTACGTGGTTTGGATTGACGGATGCCGGATGGATCAATCATTTTCTGAGGCCAACACATCACCGGCAACGATTTCATCCGTTTCTCCTCGCTTCCTTACTCAAGGATCATACCCTTGATATGATATGCGGAAGCGGTTGTCCGGTGCCCAATGTTGTCAACGCAAACGGGAGAAAGAAAAAGAGACTGCAGTCAAAGGGGTCGAACTCCACGCGAATTCAGTGGCTACTGAATTGACCATTGGCACTCCTCATATTTGCTGAAGTTGTTTTTTGCGCATTAAGAGGCGTGATTGACCACCCGTTCCCCTCAGTCGTTTTGGTCGATGAATCACGAAGGCAGCTAAGATTCCCGTGATGGCGGTGAGGGCGGAAGAACCACCGAACAACCACCATTTGCTGTCGGCCAGAGCTCCGAAAGTAGGAGGGCCCATGGCTACACCCAAAAAGCGGACACCGTTGTACAGTGATGTGATAATACCCCGTTCCGTCGTATTCACCGCAGATGTGATCAAGGTATTTAAACAAGGGAGAACCAACCCCGAACCGATTCCGCCGACAAACAGAACCCCTAACAGAAGGTATGTGTTGGTGATGAAGGGCACAAGTGCCATGACAACTGATACGGTGAACAGACCAGTGATAATGAAATGCTTCATCCGTTTGACGTTTTGATCGATATGATTGCCACACCAATAGGAGGTGCTGCTCATGGCCGACAGCGGAATGGCCAGGATCAATCCTTTGCTCACACCGTCGATCCCATATCGTTTTTCCAGCAAATCGGACAGGTAGAACAATACTCCGAAGATAATGAACAGCGTAACGGAGCCGGACAAAAAAGCGACCGACAACCATTTCCCTTGGCGACGGAACGTTTTGATCACATGATCTTTGTACTGTGACAAGGTAGGAACATCCCCTTCGCGCCGCGGTTCCTGAATGATCCACCACAATGCGGCAACAGCAGGAACGACCAGCACAGGAAAGGTGAAGAAAAGGGCCGACCACGAAATCAGGGCGATCAATGATCCGAGAATCGGGCTGATCACTTTCCCCAATCCATTCGCTGCTTCGATCATGCCGAGAACCTGACTGCGCTCATTGCCTTTGTATAGGTCACTCACCAGGGCCATGGCGATTGGTGCGGTCCCTGCAGCCCCGATTCCTTGAATGATGCGACCGGTCAACATCAGGGGATAGGACCCGAATGCGGACAACCCGGCTACAATCCCACCCGCACCATAAATCAGTAAACTGATGGCAATGATTATTTTTCGGCCGAACCGGTCGGACAATATACCGGCCAAAGGAATGATGATGCCTGCGGGAACAGAAAACAAAGTGATCAGCATACTGACTTGCAGTGACGTAATCCCCAGTGATTCACGAATCGATGGTAAAGCGGGAATGATCATGGAATTCCCCAACACCATCAAAAGCGGAACCGAACTCAATACAGAGATGTCCCGCCATGAGTGGTGACGAGAGGCGTCCTTGTTTTGCCTGGGGGATGCAACCGTCATATTTGGCAATTTCTGTCTCCTCCTTTTTACCTGTACACGTGTAGACTTCCCAAATCGACGGATTTTTACTGTCACGAATCTCGCGGTCGAAGAAAAACCACAATAGGAATGAAGGTCGATTCGTAAGGAGGAGACGTGAACATGGATACCATGCAGCACAATGATTTACACAAGGATATCGCGTTTATTCAAGGCATGATGGAAGGATCGGGTCAAATCAATCAGCGCATGGAGGGGAAAGTACTCTCCCGCCTGTTGACATTGGTCGATGATTTAATCGAAGAAGTGCATCAATTGAATCTGCGATTGGGCGAATTGGAAGAGTACGTGGAAGCGGTGGATGAAGACCTAAACGAATTGGAGCTGTTAGTATACGACGACGAAGAAGACGAGGATGAGAATGCTGGATTTTTTGAGATGGAGTGTCCCAAGTGCGGGGAACAAGTGTTGATCGATGATGACATTTTCGACGATGATGACACATATGAAGTGCTTTGTCCTGAATGTCATACGGTATTGCTCGTCAATGATGATGATGAGTCCGGTCGGAAGACGGAGGAGTCGGAAACGGAACAAATGCCTCTTTCCTGATCCGAGATCGGAGGATGGGGTCGTTGACAATGGCCTGCGGGCTCCGATTTCCCGTTTCGCTCTGCACTCAACGGAAAATCCAGATCTACTCCGCGACCAGTGAACGTCTGCGTCATAGGAGGGACAACGGCGCACTCGAAATCACAAATGGCTAGAGGAGATGAATAAGACTGATGACCTGCGTCCTTGGCGGCCCATTTGGGCCGCTTTTTCTTTTGGGCTTGGGCATAAAGGATACAAGCCTGCCATATAGATTAGGTAAAACCCGCATGGACAGGAGGTTTTCCGCGTGCTGGATGCCATTTTACCGGTCCTCCCGCCGTCCATACGGGATGTCATTGCCGCACTTCCTGAGGAAGTTCGGCAACGCGTGGAGGAGATTCGCATTCGGGAAAACCGCCCGTTGGAGGTGGTGACAGCGGAAGGGACCGGTTTTGTCGCGACGGGAGGGAGATGGAGGACCCATGCTGAGCGTTCGTATGTCCCCAATAGAGAGGATTGCACCAAACTGTTGAATCTGATTAGCCAACATTCCCTCTATGCATTGGAAGAAGAGCTTCGGCGTGGGTACGTGACGGTGGACGGCGGCCACCGGATCGGCTTAGCCGGGAAGGTGGTGGTGGAGAACGGGAAAGTGAAGCATTTGCGCGATGTGACCGGATTCAATATCCGGTTGGCCCGTCAGGTGAAAGGGACGGGGAAGCCGTTGATCCCTTATGTGTTTCGACCGGATCGCGTGGAAAACGTGCTGATCGTCTCACCGCCACAATGCGGTAAAACCACGTTATTGCGCGACCTCGCGCGCATCGCCAGCGCTGGGGAATGGGGCGTGAAGCCCCGGAAGGTCGGTATTGTGGACGAGCGTTCGGAAATTGCGGGATGTTTACGAGGCGTTCCGCAACATGATGTCGGACCGCGTACTGATGTGTTGGACGCCTGCCCCAAGGCTGAGGGCATGATGATGATGATCCGGTCGATGTCCCCGGAGATTCTGGTGGTGGACGAAATCGGTCGCAAAGAAGACAGCGAAGCGGTTTACGAAGCTGTTTTTGCCGGGGTGAATCTGTTTGTCACGGCGCATGGACGTTCCCTGGATGAGATTTGTCGTCGTCCCGGATTGACCGCGCTGATTCGAGAGGGTGTCTTCACCCGGGTGGTGTTGTTGAGTCGCCGCCTTCGTCCCGGCACGATCGAGGGGATTTATGACAGTTCGCTCAAGAGGATGGATCGGGAGCGATCGGTGCGGGCAAGATGATGAAACTGCTGGGTGCCGTCTTCATCCTGGTCGCTTCCTCCACCGCCGGTTTTCGCGTCGCCAAGCGGTATGCTGACCGACCTCGCCAGATCCGTGCCTTGCTACAATCGTTGGCCATTTTGGAAACGGAGATTGTGTATGGTTCACGTCCGCTGGCGGAAGTGATGATTCATATCGCCGATCGCGAACCGTCCTCTGTGGGAAAGCTGTTTTGGGAATGCGGAACCCGTTTACGCGCCTTGGACGGCGCATCAGCCTATGAATGTTGGAGAAGGGCGATCGAGGCGATTTGGGAGCAAACGGCCATGCGTCAACCGGAGCGGGAGATCCTGCTCCATTTCGGACAGACGTTGGGGGTCTCCGACCGTCAAGACCAATTGCAACACATTCGGATGGCCATGGCTCATCTGCAGGCGGAGGAACAGCACGCTCGGGACGAGCAGGCTCGATATGAGAAAATGTGCAAAAGCCTGGGCATTCTGGGGGGAGCCTTGCTGGCCATCCTGATGTACTGAGGTACACAACCCGCTCGGAGGTGGAGGGACGAAAGCGATGCCATTCAACGTCGACGCCGTCTTTCAGATCGCGGGGATCGGGATTATCGTGGCGATGATTCACACGATCCTCAAACAGATGGGAAAAGAGGACTGGGCCCATTGGGTGACGCTGATCGGGTTTGTCGTGGTGTTGTTCATGGTCGCCATGCTGATCCAAGATCTGTTTCAAACGATTAAAAACGTCTTCTTGTTCCGACCGTGACGGGAGGCGATCCCGGTGGAAATCATTCAGGTGGTCGGCCTCGGTTTGATCGCCACGTTTTTGATCCTGATCATCAAAGAACAAAAACCGATGTTCGCCTTCCTGTTGGCCACATTTGTCGGGGTCATCATCTTTATCGCATTGGCAGACAAAATCGCCGATGTGATCCGGGTGATCGAATCCCTGGCGGAACAGGCGAAGGTCAACACGCTTTTTCTGGGGACGATCCTCAAGATTATCGGCATTGCCTACATCGCCGAATTCGGTGCGCAAGTAACGCGGGACGCCGGTCAAAATGCGATCGCGTCAAAGATTGAACTGGCGGGCAAAATCCTCATCATGGTGATGGCGATTCCTATCATCACGCTGATCATCGAAACTGTGATGCAAATTTTGCCCTCATAAGGATGATGGATGATGCGCAGACGATGGTCCATACTAGTGTTCTTGACTCTTTTCTGGATCTTGGCGCCGTCGATCGTACAGGCCGCCTCGGAGGCGTCCTTGCAGGATCGCGTAGTGAAGACGCAGTTGGATCAATTGCAGACACAGGATCTGGAGTCCTACTGGAAACAACTGCAACAAGAATACGGCAAGTTTTTTCCCGGTCAACAACCCCCCAGTCTGTTTGATTTGATCCTGTCCAAATCGCGGGACGGGTTTCAGCTGAGTGACGTATTGCAGGGCATGTTGCGTTACTTTTTTCACGAGGTGCTGTACAACGGAAAATTGATGGGCACGATCATCATTCTGACAGTGTTCAGTATGTTGCTCCAGACACTGCAGACAGCGTTCGAGCAGAATCAGGTAAGCAAAGTGGCGTATGCAGTGGCGTTCATGGTCATCATCATTCTGGCCATCGACAGCTTTTCCACCGCCGTCGATTCCGCCAAATCGGCAATCCATACCATGATCCAGTTCATGCTCGCACTGGTGCCGCTCGTGTTGACGCTTTTGGCTTCGATGGGCAATATCGGCTCGGTCGCGATGTTCCACCCGCTGATCGTGTTCATGATTCACGCAATCGGTACGCTGATCTATACGGTTGTCTTTCCGCTCTTGTTCTTCTCGGCGGTATTGGGCATTGTCAGCTGTTTGTCCGAAAAGTACAAGGTGAACCAGTTGGCTAATTTATTGCGCAGAATCAGTGTGGGCTTGCTGGGGTCACTGCTCACGGTCTTTCTCGCTGTAATCTCGGTACAGGGGGCCACGGCGGCGGTGGCGGACGGTGTGACGATTCGAACGGCCAAGTATGTGGCGGGCAACTTTGTTCCCGTGGTGGGGCGCTTGTTTTCCGACGCGGCAGATACCGTGATTGGTGCGTCCCTTTTAGTCAAAAACGCTGTCGGTATGGCGGGAGTGTTGATCCTCCTGTTGATCAGCGCGTTTCCTGCGGTCAAGATTTTGTCGCTCGCTTTCATCTACAACTTTTCGGCGGCGGTGATGCAACCCTTGGGAAACAGTCCGATCATCCAATGCCTCAACATCATCGGCAAAACGCTCATCTACGTGTTTGCGTCGCTGGCCACCGTAGGGTTGATGTTTTTCCTGGCTGTCACGATTATCGTCGCGGCGGGAAATATCTCGGTCATGATGCGGTAGGTGATGGGGATCATGATGGAACTGATCAGCGATTGGCTGCGGCAGATCGTTTTGCTTGTTCTCATCGCCACATTCATCGATCTCCTGTTGCCCAATCATTCGATGGACCGGTATGTGAAGCTCGTCATGGGTCTTTTGATCATCCTGGCCATTTTGTCCCCTGTCTTCTCTCTGATCCGTAAAGACTGGGACGTCTCCGCCCTGGCATTTCGAAACGGCGGTACCGATGTTCAAGACATGACATCATTGGAATCGATCCGGCGACACGGGGAAATGTTGGGCCGGACGCAGGACCAGTTGATCAAGGAGCAGGCAGAGGACCAAATGGCCCAATCGATCCGGCGGGAGATCGAGGACCGTTTCCACGTCACCGTTTCCTCCGTACAAGTCAAAGCCGCTACACCTGCAGATAATAACCGGCCGCCCGGTGTCTCACTCGTTTCGTTGGCGGTCATACCGGAAGGCCCTGGCTCACAGGAGGGACGGACGTCGGTGGCACCGGTCAAGGAGGTGGGGCCGGTCGAGATCGACACAATGAAACAGGAACCGGTGGAGCAGGAGCAGGAGAGGGCAGGGGACGACGCGCTGTCTCGCCGCATCCGTACCTACTTGCAGGAGACATGGCATTTGCGCCCCAGCCAGATCCGTGTGTCGGTGGAACAAGTAGGTTAGGGAGGGGAATCCGGTGTTTAGACGGCTGTTGGAACAGTTGGAAGGAAGCGGCGCGCAAGGGAAATCACGCATCCAATCATTTCGGTGGTTGATTCTGCTGGGGTGTTTGGGGGCCGGGATGATGATCCTCTCTTCGTTTTTCTCCGTCCATGACGAAGTGGTTCCGCCGGATTCCGCCCGCAAACTGCAACCTGCAGTGGAAACTGCCGGAAAAAAGTCGTCGGATAAAATGACGATCCATGATTACGAAGCCGAATATGAATCCCAATTATCCGAGACACTCAGCAAAATCGTCGGCGTGAAAGATGTCACCGTGATGATCAACATGGCATCCACGGAAGAAGAGGTGCTGGCCAAGGATTCACGAACGCAGGAGCAGACGACGGATGAAAACGACCGCAGAGGGGGAACGCGAAAGATCCAGGAACAAAGTGAGGATGAAAAAGTGGTGCTGTACCGTGGGGATGACGGGGAGCAACCCATCGTTGTCAAACGGTTGAAGCCAGTCGTAACGGGAGTGTTGATCGTGGCCAAAGGGGCGGAAAATCTGCAGGTGAAAGCCGCTATCATCGAAGCTGTTCAACGGGTGCTGGACGTCCCAATCCACAGGATATCCGTATTGCCAAAAGGGTGAAGGAGGGGTATTCCATGACCATGAACAAGCAAACGATGTGGTTGGTGACGATGCTCACCTTGATGGTGGTGTTGTCCGCTTACTACATCGTGACCGGTCCGGTGGAGCCAGCGAATCAGGCGGTTCAGAAGGAGAAAGGACCTGCTCCGACGGATGTGAGTGTCAAAACGACCAAATCGTCATCTGATGCAGGAAAAGAACTGTCGGAGGAAAATGCCGGCGATTACTTTGTCGGGTATCAGTTGCAGCGCAGTACGCTCAGATCCAAAATGACGGAGGAGTACATGAAAATCCTGACCGATCCCGAATCAAGTCAACAGCAACTGAAGGAAGCAGAAGCGAAAATCAATCAGTTGATGAAGGTAGATAAAACGGAGTCCGTTCTGGAAGAGCTGATTCGGAGCGAGGGATATCACGATGCCGTCGTGATTACGAACGATCATCATGTGGATGTGATCGTACAGGCGGATAATTTGGCCAACCGGCAAGTGGTGAAACTGATCAGCCTGGTGAAAGAACGGCTGAACATTCCGGCGACACAAGTGTCGGTGGCTTATCGGCCTTGAAAATGTGGGAGAAGACAAAAAAGCCGGGAAGGGTGACCGTTTTCCCACAAGCCGACCATTAGCTTGCCGAAAGAGGAGCGAGAGAGAAAACGGCTCACCCGAAATCGAGATGGTAGACCACATTCAGTCTCAAGCCGTTTCCAAGAGGGGAAACGGCTTTTTATTTGGCGATGACGGTCCGGTTACGATGTCACTGTTTGTCCAACAGAGAGGCACCGGCGATACCGGGATGCGTCATTTCATAAGGGTCCAGTATGAGGTCCAGTTCTTCTTCGGTCAGAACATCGTATTTCAAGCACAATTCCCGTACCGACTGCCCTGTTAATACAGCCTCCCGCGCGATCCGGGCGGCTGTCTCATATCCGATGTGCGGATTCACCGCCGTGATAACGCCCACGCTCTTTTCCACATACTCTTGTAACCGTTTTTTGTTTGCCTCAATTCCAGACAGGCAATAATCCGTAAACACGCGAAATGCATTGTTCATGATGCTGATCGATTGCAGCAGGTTAAATACCAGAACAGGCTCCATCACGTTCAATTCAAGCTGTCCCGCTTCGGATGCCAGACAGATGGTATGATCGTTGCCGATCACTTGAAAGGCGACCTGATTGATGACTTCTGCCATGACGGGGTTTACCTTCCCGGGCATGATCGAGGAGCCGGGTTGACGGGCAGGTAGCGTGATCTCCCCGAGCCCCGTACGGGGCCCGGATGCCATCAGACGCAAGTCATTGGCGATCTTGGACATGTTCATCATGCACACTTTCAGTGCCGCAGAAACTTCCGTATACGCATCCGTGTTTTGTGTGGCATCTACGAGATGATCCGCACGCACCAACGGATACCCGCTGATCTCGGCCAAATGTTTGACCACACTTTCGATATAGCGTGGATCGGCATTCAATCCCGTGCCGACAGCTGTGGCGCCCATGTTGACTTCATACAGATGCTGGCGCGATTGCTCAATCCGTTTGATGTCACGTGCCAACACCCGGCTGTAAGCCTCAAACTCTTGGCCGAGACGGATGGGAACAGCATCTTGCAGATGGGTTCGCCCCATCTTAATGATCGGGTCGAACTCCTCCGCTTTCTTCTTAAACACTTGATGCATGTGTTTCATGGTTTTCAACAGTTGATCCAAAAGCGTCAACGTTGCGATGTGGATCGCGGTCGGGAATACGTCGTTGGTCGATTGAGACATGTTGACATGGGTATTGGGGCTGAGAGCAAAATAGTTCCCTTTTTGCTCACCCAACTGTTCCAGTGCACGGTTGGCGATCACTTCGTTGGCGTTCATGTTGATGGATGTCCCTGCTCCGCCCTGGATCGGATCCACGATAAATTGATCATGCCATTTGCCGTCGATGATTTCCTGTGCGGCTGTGACGATCGCGTTGCCCAAACGGGGATTGAGGCGACCGGTTTCCATGTTGGCGAGGGCGGCCGCCTTTTTGACCATCGCCACCGCTCGAATGAGCGATTCATGCAGGCGGTATCCTGTAATCGGGAAGTTTTCTTTTGCACGCAATGTTTGGATACCGTAGTATGCGTCAGCGGGGATTTCTTTCTCCCCGAGAAAATCTTTTTCCTTGCGGTATGCAGATGCTTGGATCATTGGGTTCACTTCCTTACTACGTATTTGGAGCATGATTGATGAATCGGTCCGCATCGCTTGCTCCACCTGCGTCCTGCAAGAGAGCGGATCAAGACCAATTCATACCGGAAGCAGGGCGCGGGCAAAGTACGCTGCGCTTCTAATGCCCGCAGTACAATTTCTCCGCATTTCCGGTTCTCTGCTTGGTAGTGGGCTTGGTCAATTGCTCGTCCGTAATCTGTTGCGGCCTAAGCGTCTTACCGGACGCGCTCTAGATGGATATATCGTCAGCGATGGGTGTTTCCATGATTCGCTTGACTTCCTGAAGTTCGTTCGTCTTGCCCAAAGCCCACATCAATTTGGGGACGATCGCTTCCGTGTTCATGTCCCTTGAGAGGATGATCTGGTTCTGCGCGGCTTTTCGCCCCACCTCATACAGCAGGATGTCTTCTCCTTCTTCCAGGCATTGTGTGGTGATCACCACCGCAATGCCCGCATTGGTCAGCTCTCTCAGTTTAGGCAGCAGATTTCTTCCTTGGAACGGGATACCACCGCTTCCAAAACTCTCGATGATAACACCTTTATATAGATGACGAATTGAGTCAAACAGCTCAGGTTTGGCTCCGGGATGTAATTTCATGACAAACACATCGGGGCACAGTGAAGTATCCAGAATCAATTCGCCCTGTTTTTTGGTGCGGACGGATTTGTAGTACGTCACATTTGGGCCGTTGATATAAGCGACATATGGATGGTTAATACTTTCAAACGCATCGTAGCTCTTGGTGCGCATCTTGACAGCCCTTGTCCCCTGAATCACCTTGCCGTCGAACACGATAAAAACGCCACCGATCTCCTCACATGCAAACCGAACGGCATCCGCAATGTTTTTCTTGGCATCGGTCCGTTTAAAACTGATGGGAACTTGGGAACCGGTCAGGACGACCGGTTTGGCGACGTTTTGCAGCATATAGGACAAGGCAGCGGAGGTGTAGGCCATCGTGTCCGTCCCGTGCGTGATGATAAAACCGTCGTACTGATCATAATGCCGAAAAATGGCTTCCGCGATTTTGACCCAGAATTCCGGTTGCATATTGGTACTGTCGATATTCATCAGCATTTTGCTTTCCAACTGGTAATCCGCCGTATTCTTCGGCAAGTACTTCGCCAGCTCTTCTGCGGTCATTCCTGGTGCGAGTCCTTCCTCGCTTGGAACGGATGCGATCGTTCCCCCGGTGGCCAACAGTAGCAATTTCTTCATACCCTTCACCTCTTCCGCTCTCGGGCTTTTAGCATGAAATCGAACGATCCCGGATGATGGTTGCAAGAATCAAATGAATCATTGTATATTAACGTAGAGTGTACGCTTATTGCGAACATCCAAGAGTAATTATAGGGTGGGTATGGGTTTAAATCAAGAAAATTGTATTCGTTCCGCGTACTTATCATGGTGTTGTCAAGATGGGTGGGAAAGGAGGAGAGGCGATGCTCCTAGATAGAATCATCGGCTTGCGAAAACAAAAAAAGTGGTCCATACAATATACCGCAGATCAACTGGGGATTGCTAAAAGCACATATGCGGGGTATGAATCGGGATATCGCCGTCCTTCGTTGGAGGCGATCAAGAGCATCGCGGATCTGTTTGAAACCTCGGTGGATTATCTGATCGGTCGTGTCGACGATCCCACCTTTCATCCCAAAGGGAAGGTAATCGAATTGACGCAAATGTCCGGACAGAAATTGACTGTGGACGGACAACCTCTTTCAGAAGAAGAGATCCATCAACTGATTGCTTTCATCCGAGCCAAACGAGAGATCACTGGAAGTGGCAAAGTAGGCTGATTCTTGAAGTAACGCCGGTTGACCTTAAGCCGGCGTTTGTTGATGAATTCGCTTCTCTGTTGAAAGCTCCGATGTGGGAGCTTCTTTTTTATGCTGACACACATTTACAACGTAACATTGTTATGTTATATTCGAAATCGAGAGAGGAGGTGGCCATCCATGGAAGAAAAGTTGATCTCCAAAAAGGAGTTGTTACAGCTCACCGGCATTTCATACGGTCAACTGTACAGATGGAAGCGGAAGAACCTGATTCCGGAGGAATGGTTCATTCGCAAGTCAACCTACACGGGTCAGGAAACCTTTTTTCCAAAACAGAAGATATTGGACCGGATCAACAAGATCAAGCGGATGAAAGATGAGTTGTCTTTGGATGAAATCGCGGAGCGATTGTCCCCCAATCTGACAAAGGTGATGCTGCCTGTTGAAGAGATTATCAAACGTAACATTGTTTCAAAAGAAGTGTGGGATTTGTTTGCTGATGAGTGGACCGGGGCGAAGACGCTTCACTTTGAGGAAATCCTCCGCTTATACGTCGTAGCCCGCACACTGAAAACGGGCGATGTCAGCTTGGAAGAGGCACGTCGCGTCTGGTCCATGCTGGAAGCGCATGCTTCCCATGTTCGGGAACAAAAGGGGGAGTTGTGGGTCATCCGCAAGATGGGGATCGCGATCAGCCTGTTGACAGATTCTGTTCAGGAGCTTCATATCGAAGCGGATGCCAAGGTAGTCGTACGCCTTTCTTTGGCACAATGTGCCGAAGAGCTGAAAATCAGCATGATGGACGGAGGGATGTGAATGGAACGGAAAGAGCGCCGGGATTTTGTTGTGGCCGGAAGGGCAAGCACTGCAGGTGGCGAATTTGACCGCGTGTCCATCCACGGCGACGGGCACGTGGACGGAGATTTGGCGTGTACGGAGTTGAAATGTCATGGCAAGTCGCACATCACGGGTAACGTGAAAGCAAGCGATGTGAGAGTATACGGCTCCACTCGGATAGACGGCCGTGTGGAATCGGAAGAGCTCCAGGTTCGCGGTCATGCAGAGATCGGCGGACACTTGTCCTGTCGGAAGATGGAAGCGGAAGGGGTACTCCATGTAGGCGGTCCTGTGACGGCAGAAGAAGTAGCCTTGAAAGGACAGCTCAATGTTAAAAATGATGTGGAAGCGGAATCTTTCTCGGCCAAGGGTATTTTCACGATCGATGGTCTGTTGAACGCAGGACAAATCGTGGTGCAGCTGTACGGGGACTGCCAGGCGAAGGAAATCGGTGGCGAAAAAATCGAGGTGCGGAAAAAGGGTTTCTCATTTTGGTTCAAGTCATTCACGCATCATCTGGAGGTTGATACGATCGAGGGAGATGAGATCCACTTGGAAAACACCCGGGCAAAAGTGGTGCGGGGTAATCGCGTCACCATCGGACCGGGTTGCGATATCGGATTGGTGGAGTATCACGATCATTTTCACCGGGATCACGACGCGAAAGTAAAGGAATCAAAGAAGCTGTGAATGAAAAAGAGTCCCCACCCAGGTGCTGACGCGCATCCGTGTGAGGGACTCTTTCGTCATCGCTGTTCCCCGAACTGCAAAACATCGAACTTTGTTGTTCAAGGCAGAACCGTTGCCGCTTTCTCAGCGACAACAGGCATTTGCGCCAGTTCCAGGTGATCATAGGAATTATAGGTGGCGAGATGAATCGCTCCTTCGATATGGGCGCTGCTCGTCGGAACCAATCCGTCACTGTCGGTTTGGTATTTGGTGAACAGGGTAATCCACCCTACAAAATTCTCTCCTTCCACTCCCCAAGTATCGTAACCGTCAGCATCTCCTTGAACCGTATAGATTTTCCCGCCGTTAAAAAGGGGAGCACCCTTCACCGGATACTGTTGGTTAAACTTTTCCACCCAGGCAGGATCCAGGTTGGATTGTGCTTTTTCTCCTCCATAGATATATTTTGCCGCAAATTCGTAATCATTCGCCAGCGGAGATCCATGATGCGGAGTACCCAGGGTGACCAATCCCGCAACGGTGCCGGGGTGGTCGTAGATGTAACGCCGGGCGACCAGCCCGCCTTGACTGTGGGCAATGATATCAAATTGCTTGCTGAGACCATATTTCTTTTGCAGGATTTGTACTTTTTCGTGAACCTGTTTCACCCAGTCCGCAATATACTCTGTCCCGGCCGTATGGTCATTTCGGCCGATAAAGGTGACGGTTTTGCCGTTCAATGTCCGGGTATGCACCTCATTCGAATCATTGGCATAAATCACGTATACATTGCCGGAACCCCAAGCATTCGCTACTGCGCTTAAAAAAGGATCGCTCCATTGATGAGCGTTGCGAAGGCCGTGCAACAGAACCAGGTCGTATTTTTTGGTGGTGGCTGCCTGGGTAGCTGTTTTTTGACCAGGTGCGGCATGACCGATACCTGGAATGGTCAGAATCAATGTCGCCAGAAAAGAGAAAATCCAAATTTTACGCATCGTCATACCCCCTTTCCGGATCAAAATCTATCATCTCCGATCACACGATAGGGTTTTAAATTATTTGATTTTTCATTATAATAAAGTTTTAATCCAAATTCAACTGATCATAATCATATGCCGTTGATGGAAAATGCATGCGGAAAACGCTTGCAAAAAGGGGGCGGGTGTTGTAAAATCGGACTTGCAAAGGTTGCAACCGCTTTCAGTTTATTCCCTCACAAGTTAATCGTGGATGAGAGATGGAGAACCACAATATCCTTTCAATGGGGTTGAAGGGTACATTGTGGTTTTTTTCATGCAATTCACTTCCAATAATTCCGTATGATTCGAATATCAAGATATCTAGAATGGAGGGAGAACTTTGTCTCATTTTCTCGCCGAATTGATCGGTACGATGATTCTGATTATTTTGGGAGATGGTGTGGTTGCTGGTGTCGTGTTGAACAAGTCCAAAGCGCAAAACGCAGGCTGGGTGGTGATCACCTTCGGCTGGGGGTTGGCCGTGATGGTAGCTGCCTATTGCGTCGGCCATTACAGCGGCGCCTATCTTAACCCGGCCGTCACCGTCGGTTTCGCGATGGCGGGGAAACTGCCGTGGGCCGAGGTTCCAGTCATGATCGTGGCGCAGATGATCGGGGCGTTTTTGGGAGCCGTCGTGGTTTGGTTGCATTACTTGCCCCATTGGAAAGAAACGGACGATCCTGAAGCGAAATTGGGTGTGTTTTCCACGATCCCGGCCATTCGCCATACGTGGTCCAACTTATTGAGTGAGGTGATCGGTACCTTTGTGCTGGTGTTGGCCTTGCTGGCTTTCGGTGCCAAAGGAGTTGTCTTTGCCGACGGGTTGCAGACACTAGTGGTGGCCTTGTTGATCGTTTCGATCGGGATGTCGCTCGGCGGCACCACCGGTTATGCCATCAATCCTGCTCGGGATCTAGGACCGCGTATCGCCCATGCGCTGTTGCCCATACCCGGAAAGGGAAGCTCCGACTGGGGGTATGCCTGGATTCCCGTAGTCGGTCCGCTTGTGGGTGGAGTGGTGGCATCTTGGGTTTATTTGCAGTTATTTCATTGATTCCTTTGTAAGCGTTTTGAATGCATAAATATCCGATGATTTTCTGGTTTTAGAAAAGAGTGGCCGTTTTCCGGCAGTCGCGGGAGAGAAAACGGTGCACCCGGATCAACACGATAGATAATCGGACACAGTGGAGCCGGGAGATGACGATTGGCGGAACCTTGTCAGCCTCTATCAAAGGAGAAAATGGGGAGGAGTTTGAAGATGGAAAAGAAATACGTGTTGGCCATTGACCAGGGAACCACCAGCTCTCGGGCGATCATCTTTGATCGCGAGGGGAAAGTGGTAGGAGTGGCGCAAAAGGAGTTTACCCAGATCTTCCCTCAACAAGGCTGGGTTGAACACGATGCAATGGAAATTTGGGGCTCCGTGCAAAGCGTCATCCATGAGGTGTTGGCCCGTTATCCGGTCGCGACCCAAGAGATTGCGGCGATCGGGATTACCAACCAGCGCGAGACCACCGTGGTCTGGGACAAACATACGGGTGAACCGGTGTATCATGCGATCGTATGGCAATCCCGGCAGACGTCCGATATATGTGAACAGTTAAAAGCCGATGGTTACGAAGAAACGGTTCGCGACAAAACCGGTTTACTGATCGACGCTTATTTTTCCGGTACCAAGGTAAAATGGATTCTGGATCATGTCGAGGGGGCGCGGGAAAAAGCGGAACGAGGAGACCTGTTGTTCGGCACCATCGATACCTGGTTGGTGTGGAAGTTCTCCGGCGGTCGGGCCCATGTCACCGACTATTCCAATGCATCCCGAACGCTGATGTACAACATCTTCGATTTGCGTTGGGACGATCAACTGCTGGAGATGTTGAGCGTTCCCCGCTCCATGTTGCCGGAAGTGCGCTCATCGTCCGAGGTGTACACCACCACCGACCCCACGCTCTTTTTCGGGGAAGAAGTACCCATTTCCGGAATCGCGGGCGACCAGCAGGCGGCGTTGTTCGGTCAGGCTTGTTTTGAACCGGGCATGGCAAAAAACACATACGGCACCGGTTGCTTCATGTTGATGAACACGGGGGAGAAAGCGGTCCGTTCGAGGCACGGACTTCTGACTACACTGGCCTGGGGACTGGACGGCAAGGTGGAGTATGCACTCGAAGGCAGCATTTTTGTCGCCGGTTCGGCCATCCAATGGTTACGGGACGGGCTGCGCCTGATCAAAACGGCGGCGGAAAGTGAAGAGTTGGCGCAAAACGTGAGTTCCAACGACGGGGTTTATGTCGTGCCGGCGTTTGTGGGGTTGGGTACGCCCTACTGGGACAGCGACGTTCGTGGGGCGGTGTTCGGCTTGACACGTGGAACGAAAAAGGAACACCTCGTGCGGGCTACGTTGGAATCCCTCGCTTATCAGACTCGGGACGTGTTGGGGGCGATGGAAGCCGATGCGGGCATTCGCCTGAAAAAATTGCGCGTCGATGGCGGCGCCACTGCCAACAACTTCCTGATGCAGTTTCAAAGCGACATCCTCGGGGTTCCGGTGGAACGTCCGGTGGTGTTGGAGACGACCGCGCTCGGTGCCGCCTACTTGGCGGGATTGGCCGTCGGTTTTTGGACCGACAAACAGGAAATCGCAAAGAACTGGCAGGTTGACCGCAATTTTGAGTCTGAAATGGATCACAACACGCGGGAAATATTGTATAATAAATGGGTGAAGGCGGTGGAAGCAGCGAGGACGTTTAAATAAACCGCCACTTGTGACAAGTTGATACTCGGTGGAGACGGGAGACAGCCACAAGACCTTATGTTGAGGGCATAAGGGATTGTGGCTTTTTTTGTCATATAATAGAAAAAAGGTGGGGTTGGCATGGGTCATACGTTTTCTGCATTGGAACGTTCCCGTGATGTACAGACGTTAACAGAGCAGGAATGGGACTTACTGGTGATTGGCGGTGGCATTACCGGTGCGGGGATCGCGTTGGATGCGCAAACCCGCGGCATCAAAACAGCGCTGATCGAGATGCAGGATTTTGCCGGTGGTACATCCAGTAGGTCCACCAAATTGGTACATGGCGGTTTGCGTTATCTCAAACAGTTGGACTTCGGATTGGTTGCCGAAGTGGGGCGGGAACGTGCCATTGTTTACGAGAACGCCCCGCATGTGACCACACCGGAGTGGATGTTGCTCCCGATCGTCCGGGGCGGCACATATGGAAAATGGGCGGCTTCCTTCGGTGTATACCTCTACGACAGGCTGGCCGGTGTGAAAAAGAGTGAACGACGGAAAATGTTGAACGCAGAAGAAACGTTGGCCAAGGAACCGCTTTTGCGCAGGGACGGCCTGAAAGGTTCCTGTATTTATGTCGAATACCGCACCGACGATGCCCGTCTGACGCTGGAGGTATTGAAGGAAGCGGTGGCACAGGGAGCCCTGGCCGTCAACTATTTCAAGGTGACAGATTTCCTGTATCGGGACGGAAAGTTGGTCGGTGTCAAAGCGATGGATTTGCTTCAACGCCGTGAGGTGGTGATCACCGCCAAAAAAATCGTCAATGCGGCAGGCCCCTGGGTGGATTTTCTGCGTGAAAAGGACGGTTCCAAACAGGGGAAAACACTGCACTGGACCAAAGGCGTACACATCGTGGTGGATCAGTCCCGTTTTCCGTTGCGCCATGCGGTCTATTTCGATACGCCGGATGGGCGGATGGTGTTTGCCATCCCCCGCGACGGGAAAACGTACATCGGCACAACGGACACCGACTACCATGAGGGTCTGGAGCATCCCCGCATCACCGTGGAGGATCGGGATTATTTGTTGCGGGCGGTCAACGGGATGTTCCCTAGTGTCGGGTTGACCCCCGACGATATCGAGTCCGGCTGGGCGGGGATCCGACCGCTGATCCACGAGGAAGGAAAAGCGCCGTCGGAGATTTCCCGCAAGGATGAGTTGTTTCATTCGGATTCCGGGCTGATCACCATCGCCGGTGGGAAATTGACGGGTTATCGGAAAATGGCGCAAAAGGTGGTCGACCTCGTCGTCTCCGAACTGGCGATAGAAACCGGACGGAACTTCGGACCGTGCCGGACGGCCAATCTTCCGTTGTCCGGTGGCAAATTCGGAGGGTCTGCCCATTATCCCACATTTGTGGAGGAACAAACGCGGGTGGGCATGAAGTTGGGACTTGCCAGGAAAGAGGCGGAGAAATTGGTTCGCCGTTACGGTACCAATGTGGGTTTGGTGTATAATATTGTGGAACATCAAAGGGAGGAAGCTGCTTCATTCGGGCTCCCGCCGGATGTGTTCGCTGCTCTGGTATACGGTGTGGAACATGAAATGACCGCTACCCCGAGTGATTTCTTCATCCGTCGCACCAGCGCGATGTTCTTCGATATCAACTGGGTTCGCCGGTGGAAAGAGCCGGTGACAACGGCGATGGCACATCTGTTGGGATGGGATAAGGAAACAACAGAAAAACACCGTCGTGATTTGGAGCAACGATTGATCGAGGCAACGGAAGTGGTCTGAGTGCTTCGCTGGAAGATGGGTCATATATCAAAACGAGAGAAAACGGCTTTTTGTGGGTAAGAAACCTTGGAGTTGAAGCGAAGAGGTACCAAGAGGGAAATACCTGGACAATAGGAGTACACCAGACACACTCTAGCAGGAGCCTTATCAGTTGTCTCAAGCGATGGGAGGAAGATCATGCATTTCCATCAACAGAAAATCCTGCCTGCAGCCAGAAGCATCAAGGATTTTGAAGCGCTCATGGACAGTACCTATCAATACATCATCCTGCTGGATTGTCATGTTGCACAACTGAAAGCGCTGATTCAACTGGCCAATCGCCACAGCAAAAAAGTATTGCTCCATGTCGATCTAATTCAAGGGCTTAGAAACGATGAACATGCGGCTGAATTTCTGTGTCAGCAAATTAAGCCCGCAGGGTTGATCTCGACCCGAACTCAGGTAGTGCACGTAGCAAAGAAAAAGAAACTGATCGGTATCCAGCGGATATTCCTGCTGGATACCCATGCATTGGAAACCAGTTACCGTTTGTTGGAGACGTCTCGTCCGGATTACATTGAAGTGCTGCCCGGAATCATTCCGCACATGATCCGGGAAGTTCATGAACGAACCGGAATTCCGGTGCTGGCGGGCGGTTTGATCCGTACGCATGAGGAAGCAGAACAAGCCCTCTCCGCGGGCGCTGTCGCTGTCACTACCTCCAATCGTTCTCTTTGGAAACTACGCTGATGAAATGGAAAACGAAATGCCTCCCGCCAAAATGGGGGGTGTAAGACTACTGACCAGGTAGCAGGGCAGCAGTCTCGATAATCAAAAGTGGGTCGGCATAAATTTACAAGCGAAGGAAAGAAACGATCGAGCGGAGTTTCACGGATGCGAAGGGACTGTACGGACTTTGCTACACATGGATGAAGGGGTTTGCCAGGGTTAAGAAACGGGACGGAAGGCGGGCCATCATGTCGTGTCCAATCCATACACAAACCCAGCGGAAAAACCGCTGGGTTTTACAATAGTCTCATACGTTAAAAACGGGAGGCGCATTTGGTTGAAATCCCGCTCGAAATACTGAATACACGTATTTGAGCTAAGGGCGTATTTTTCATACCCGTATTTCTGAACCATTGCTCTTCAGACACTCCCGGGTATTTTACTCCTCCGGATGGTTAAGTTGATGTATTCGTTGCAATAGGGATTTGAACCGGGACAGCAGTTCTCGGAACTCTTCTTCCGAAATCCCGCTCTGTTCCAACAGGACTTTGGGGATGCAATAAGCCTCTTCCTTCAGCGCGTCTCCACGTTCGGTGAGACGTATGATCACCTTGCGCTCATCGTCGGCGGACCGTTGCCGTCGGATGAGACCGGCGGCTTCCATCCGTTTCAACATGGGAGTCAATGTGCCGGAATCCAAGTAGAGCCGTTCTCCCAGTTCTTTGACGGTCATTTCACGGTGCTCCCACAAGACCAGAAGGGTGAGATATTGGGGGTAAGTGATGCCCAATTTGTCGAGCAGGGGGCGGTATATGCGGCCGATTTCTCTAGAACAGGCATAAATAGTGAAGCAAAGTTGATTGTCCAACTTTAAGATTTGGGGGTCTTCCATTTTTCACACCTTATTTCCATTTGATCAAATTGAATTGCAGCAAATCAAATAGATCGGAAATCAATATAACGAATGCATGGTCATTTGTCAACGGGAGCTGAAGTCCGATCTTTGATAAAAAAGAGCGAGTTCCTGTGAAAAAACAGCTTGGCTTGCCCTTTTTGGTTATTTAATAATAGTTACTTGACAAAAGTAAGTAATAATATATAAAGATAAGTCCATTCTTAGCATGTTGAGATGGCTTGGGGCGATGCATCCGATCAGCGGAGTTCTATTACTTTTTAGATAATTAAAAGTATTATACACCTTTGAAGGGAGAGGTATACACACCAGATCAACAAGGAACAGGTGCATTTGATGGGGGAAAAATAACCGAGCAAAAACCGATTGGATTTCCTCATGAGTTTTCTGCGGTGAAACGTGTAGGACCTTTATTTTATTGGTCATGGTTTTATGCTAAAGAAGAAGGAATGATTGGAGCGCATCCGCATCAAGGATTTGAGATTGTCACTTATGTGATTCAGGGTACACCGAACATGGGGATTCATTGGGAACGAAAAGTATCGTAGGGTCTGGAGGAGCACAAGTGATGCAAACAGGTTCCGGTTTGTATCACGAAGAACGATTTATCGGACCTGATATGGAGGGGTTCCAAATATGGTTTGAACCGTTTCTTCATGAAGCCATTAAAAGACAACCTACTTATCACCAATATGAAGCTGAAGAATTTCCCGTTATGGTGCAAAATGGCTTCCAGATCAAGACCCTGATCGGAGAAGGTTCACCTATTCATTTGACGACGGATGTTAAGATGTGGGATGTCAACGTAAAACCAGGAAGTGAATATAAACTCACGATTCCTTCTGGTTATTCTTTGGCTACCCTGGTCATTAGAGGCAATGGAGTATGGAAGGATGAAGAAAAGGAAAGCGTGTCAACTGCGTTCCAGCATAAAGACTTTATTGTTTTGGAAGCCGGCTCCCAAGCAGACGTTCGACTAAAAGCAGATCAAGATGACGATTTACATATAAAGTCGCCTGAAAGCCCACGGTTTCAATCGTGGGATGAAAGGCTGCGTTGCTCGCATCCCCTTTTGGGGATGGTAAGGGCAACCAATTTTCTGTATAATCGAACATACGAGCGGTGCTCATTCCACTGGTAGTGGGTTTGTTCCAGTGTACGTCATGGTATGAGGTTCCAGTGGCGAACCAATCACTCCCACTGGGTAAAACCATGAGACAAAGGAACTAGCGT
>NZ_JANRHH010000021.1 GCF_030433435.1 Polycladomyces subterraneus | reverse complement strand
ACTCAAGAATCCCACGGCTTCAGCCGTGTGGAGTGTCAACTTTATGGTCAAGGATCGTACACTGAGTTGCATTTTGAGCGGTATCGCAGGGAAACAGGTCAATATCACTGGTTATCTTCAAACAAGACTGCGCCATCAACTCAATCTGGTCAGATTGGTCGTCGGTCCTCCCGATTTGGAAAGAAGAAGTGATCTCCAAGTGGTTAGAAATGTGTTGAGATCCCTTTGTGTGCCTTTTCAGGAGAAAAAAGTGCTTCAAATCCTCCGCATTTCCACCCGGAACACCCGGTGTCATCAACGGATCTTCGGCGCATTGTGGTGCAGGGTAAAGGTGAAGGCGATCTATATCGGTGAGGAAACCAGGCTATTCGTTGACGTATCGAAGCTGGGCAGGGCGGTTCGCATCTTGTCGCAACAAATTGGGAAACAATGTCCCAAGCGGTGCGGATAGCTAGATTAAGACTCACAGGATACGTTCTAAGATGTGGCCATTCAGACAACCCTTTTCAAATGAATGTGTGATCACACATTTCAGTTAGCTTTTCAGACTGGTGAATACTCGAAAAACCAATTAGATCCAACAGACTTGACTCCATTAAACCCTCCGAGTGAGTATTCATTTATCACGATACCAAATAACGATTGTTGTCGGTGAGAAGAATGAAGACTTCTCACAATCTTAAAGTAAAAACTAGTTTGCAACACAGACTTTCTTCATTCATATTTTCATCCCACCAGTGGAATGAACCGATCTAGCATATGAAAACAGCCCAGCGGACGAAGGGGAATTCCGCTGGGCTGTTTGGATTCAAAATGATTTCGCCATCATCACGGCCAGAATCGATCCAAAGACGACATACATGATATGCAGTCGCCAATACGCCAGGATTGCGGCGACAATCCCACCTGCCAAACCGATCCAAGGTTCTCCTTTGGCGACGGATAAAATTCCGGGAAAGATCAATGCTCCCAAGGCCGCATACGGGATGCTGTCGAGCCATTCCCGTGCCCAATCGGGCCATGTGATACGATCCATGATCCATACAGGAAGCCATCGAGGTATCAGTGTCACCACCGACATGCCCAAAATGATGAGCAGTAGATGGTCTGTCATCCCTTTTTCCTCCTCATCAACCAAACTCCGGCCAATCCTCCCAGTACGGTGGACAACACGATCGACCAACCGCTGCTGAGAAACATGCCCAACACCGTGTTGAGCCCCATGCTGATCAAGGCGATCATCCCCCATTTTCCATTCTCCCTGACCGCCGGGATCAACAATCCGATAAACATGGCGTACAGCGCCACCGACATGCTTTCACTGATACTCGGGGGAATGACCTGAGATAGCAGTCCCCCGATCAGGGTACCGATCACCCAAGTGACATAGGAAGTGAGAACCAGTCCCGCGAGAAACCACTTGCCGATCATATCTTTTTTTAAGGAAGCGACAGCGAAGGTTTCGTCCGTGATGCCGCTGGAGACGGCTATTTTCCATGCGACGGGCATCTTTTTCAGTTTGTTCATCAGGGATAATCCCATCACAAAATGGCGGAAATTCAATACGAATGTCGCCAGTACGATTTCCAACGCTCCAGCTCCCGTCGATAGCATATTGACGGCCATAAACTGGCTGGCTCCGGCATAAACCAAGCCCGACATGCAAACGGACAAAAGGGGCGGTATTCCGGACTGCTGGGCGATCATGCCAAACGCAACGGCGATGGGAAGGTATCCTACCACGATGGGAATGGCCGACAATACCCCTGCAGTAAATTCCGATTTTACCGTGATTTTTTGGGTGTGTGTGTTCTTTGCGATGGGTATCACCCCTTTTTTGATCAGATGGTATACTTTATTTATCTTTTGGTTCATTATAATATACAACTGATCGAAAGAAAACGTCATTTCGCTGTATACTCGGAGGGAAAAACAGCAGGATGGAAAATCCATGGGAAGAGAAGCACATCGGAAAACGGGTGGGCGCCAACCTGCGCAAAATCCGTGTCCACCGCGGTTTGAGTATGGAAGCGTTGGCCAAGCAAATCGGGATCAGCAAAGTGACGCTACTTAAAATTGAAAACGGGGAAGCCAACCCGACTCTCTCGGTGATTTGGAAGATCGCCAACGGTTTGTCCGTTCCAGTTACCGCCTTGTTATCAGTGGAGACGGATGTGGCCGTTTCGAGAAAAAGAGAGGGGCTCGTCTTGTCGGATCCCGACGAAGAATTTGAGGTTGAGCCCGTTTTCCGTTCGCATCAACCGCATGTGTTTGAGTTGTACCGAGGGTACTTGCAGCCGTACGGTACCTACCGTTCGGAAGCACATCCTCCCGGTGTGGTGGAATTTGTCACGGTGATGTCCGGCCGGCTTGATGTGGAAATCGAGGGGGAGCGGTATCAACTGTGCGAACATGATGCCATCCGCTTCAACGGTGATGTGCCGCATCAGTACATCAATCCGTCATCCTCTGCGACGGTATTGCATTTTGTCATTTCTTACGACCAGCCTGTTACCGGAAAATCCGTATGGTTTCAGAAGGTTCGACCTGATTGAATCCGACACGGATTGCATTGGGTGAATCCCGGGTTGATGCCCGGGTAGGGTGACTCTCAGCCACCCGAATCCATCAACTAACCTCGTAAGCGTTATAAAAGGGTGGAGAATCGTGCGAGAGCATGGCTATTTTGTTGTGCCAAAAAAGCCGCGGGAAGGATGTCTTCTCGTGGCTTTTTTATGATCCTGTTGTTCGAAGTTTAACTTCTGTTAAACGAAATCATCTGATATATTTGATAAAAAATTTCGTTCAGTAAAGGGGGATCGGCATGGGAAAGCTTTTTCCGGCTTTACTCCCGGAGCATGAAGCGTTCATCAAGAAACAGCGCATATTTTTTGTGGGTTCCGCTCCTTTAAGTGAAGAGGGTCACATCAATATTTCTCCGAAAGGATATGATGCGCTGCGCATATTTTCGCCAAGAGAAGTGGCCTATATGGACCTGACAGGCAGTGGAAACGAAACAAGTGCCCACCTGAAGGAGAATGGAAGGATTACGTTGATGTTTGTTGCGTTTGAAGGTCCTCCCATGATCCTGCGCTTGTATGGAAGGGGGCGCGTAATATTGCCCGATTCATCTGAATGGAATCAATTGATTCATCACTTCGATCTCCTTCCGGGAGCACGCCAAATCATCTATGTAAACATATATGAAGTGAAAACGTCATGCGGATACAGCGTTCCTTACTTCTCCTATTCGGGTGAGCGTGAGACTCTCCAACGGTGGGCCAGTCAAAAGGGGGAGAAAGATCTTCAAACTTATCATCAAGAGAAAAATTCGATCAGCATGGATGGAATCGTCACCCCGTTGGGGCAAAAGTTTATTTCCGAAGAGTGACCTCAGTTGTTTCAGATAATTCTATAGCACCCCAGTATGGTGTGATGGTGTTTGAGTCATCACGGTGGCACTGAGTCAAAAGTTTCAACATGGAGCCGATTCCGATTGATTTGACGGGAACGGCTTTTTTATTTGGTTACATCCATCATAAAACAATGTATCAATTATTTAAACTAGTTTGCTTCACAAACAAAACCAACTATTACTTCAATTCCCCACAAGGAAATGAAACCAAACCCTGTCCCACGAAAAAATGCATACATATCTCGTCCATTTCTATGAATAGACTGTATGGACAAGGAATCTTCTTCAAATCGGGAGAGGTTCACATGTGGAAGAGATGGACCGGCTTGTTGGTCATATTGTGGAGCAGTTTCGTCATATTGCACAGCTATGGATCAGAGTCGGCAATCGCCATGGAACAAACGCAACCGATGCAGTGGGCGCGGCAGGCGGAGCGGGTGTATCAGTTGGTGCAGCGTGGGGATTTATTAGCCGCACGCGATGCGTTGACGGCGCTCTCGCGTAGTTTCTCGCGTGCGAATTTGTCTCCCCTCGGGTTGTCGGTGGAGCAGATCCGTACGTTGTCGCAAACATTGGTAGAAATGGAACAGGAGTTGAACCGCGTACGTCCCAACCCGACCACATTGATGGCAGCGGCGCTTCGGATGCGGATGGCATTTGATGCGTTGACGCATCCCAATCAGCCGCTGTGGAGACAGTATTACTCGGTGTTGCAACGGGATTTGGCCGACATCGAACGGGCGATCAACGCCGGGAATCAAGTGCGTGCGCGCATAGCGGTAGATGCTCTGCTCGATCATTATCGACTGATTCGCCCCGCTATCGTGATCTCACGTACCCCAACGACAGTTACCAAGGTGGATTCGGTCTTATCCTTTCTGCGCAAGCAATCGCGGCCTACGTGGAATCCCGCGCTGCTGCGCAGTGGGGTGAGCCGTTTTCGTGGGATGCTGAATCCGCTGTTTTACGGACCGGAGGAACAAGTAACGGCCATGTACGGTGAATGGGAAACGCCGATCGTCTCGTTTATGCTGATGGTAGGCGGGGTGATTGTGTCCGTGCTGACTTATGTCAGTTGGAAGAAGTATCGGGCGGTGCGTTTACCGTAACGTGGTACTATTGTGCTTCATTTTTTCTTTTTTTTCGCTCCCGAAGAATCTCAATCCCAACAGCCACAACCGACACCGGAATTGGAACAATCCATCAATCCAGCGGATCCAAACAAAGGGGGTGAATCGGAAAATCCCATTTCACCAGGTAACACTTTAGATACTCAAAAATGACTGTCATGCTATAGACAAAAAGAAACCAAAAAAGAAAGCGCGCCTTTCTCATTTTTCCTCCCCAAACAACTACGTCATATGCAGCCTATCTCTATATTCGTCAGACAGATCGTATTTTCTGCTTCAACAAAAAACCCCCGTCCAAACGGGGGTCACTGCATTTTAGTTTCCTCCGGGCTTTCGTAAGTAAACCCTTCTCCCAACACGTCCCGAACATCGTGAACGACCACGAACGCATACGGATCGACGGAGTGGACGATTTGTTTCAGACGGGGCAATTCGTTCCGGTTGACGACCACGTAAAGGACTTCCTTGTCCACCCCAGTGTAGCCGCCTCTCCCTTTTAACAGGGTGGCACCCCGGTTCATTTCTTGGGTGATCTTGTTGGAAATCGAGACGGCGGAGTTGGAGATGATGGTCGCTGCTTTGGCTGAATTCAATCCTTCAACGACAAAGTCGACGACGCGTGCGCCAACAAAGACCGCAACCATGGTATACATCGCTTTTTCTCGTCCGATATACACATAGGACAGCGTCAATACACCCAGGTCGAACAAGAAAAACGTTCGGCCGATGCTCCAGTCGAAATACTTGTTAAGTAGACGGGCGATGATGTCAACGCCGCCAGTGGTTCCACCAACGCGAAAGATCAGCCCCAATCCGACGCCCACCAGTACACCGGTATACAAGGCGGCCAACAGCAAGTCATCGAGCGGACTACCCCAACCTTTGGTCAGTTGTAAAAACAAAGACGAGGCATTGGTACCGATCAGGGTGTAGATGAGCGTATGTTTCCCAAATACTTTGTACCCGATGAAATAAAGCGGGATATTGACGAGGAAAATAAAGAGCGCCGGTGAGATGCCCAATTGGTAGTGTGCCAGCAGCGCCAAACCGGTGAATCCGCCTTCGGCTAATCGGTTGTTGACGGCGAAGTAATTGACGCCGACAGAATAGATAAATGCACCCAACAAGATAAGTACAATGTTTTTGACGTGTTTTTTCATATGATCCCGCCTTTACTTCGTTTCCATGTTTAAAATGCCCAGTTTCTCACCTGCTATATTATACAAGGGGGTTTATTGCAGCATCAATGAGGATCTGTAAAGGATGGATGAGGGATTTGTCTTCCAATCTCAAAATGGGGTAACATGTAGGAGGTTGAGGAGGGTTTACAGAATGGATCGTAAAACGATGTACGACATGCAACAAGAAGTGGATCGATATATTCGTCAGTTCAAGGAAGGGTATTTTCAACCGTTGTCCATGTTGGCCCGCATGACGGAGGAAGTGGGCGAGCTGGCGCGGGAAGTGAATCACCGCTACGGAGAAAAGCCGAAAAAAGAGGGTGAAGCAGAGAACAGCATCGACATGGAATTGGGTGATATCCTGTTTATCATCATTTGTTTCGCCAATTCACTCGGTATTGATTTGGAAGAGGCGTTTGACCGCGTCATGCACAAATATAACACACGAGATGCCAATCGTTGGACCCGCATCGAAACGAACACTGAAGCATGAGCGCATATAGGGGAGGGAGTAATCAATGAGTGAGATTCGTGTCGCGGTGGCCGGGGCGAGCGGCCGCATGGGACAAGAAGTGGTGAAGTTGTTGCATCGGGAAGAAGGAATGACGCTGGTCAGTGGCATTTCCCGGTCCGCAGTGGGACAAGATGTGGGAGAAGTGGCGGGTATCGGTAAACTGGGTGTGACATTTATCGGATCGGTGGAAGAAGCGATCGCCAAAGACCGTCCCGACGTTCTGGTGGATTTCACAACACCGGATGTGGTGCGGCGTCATGCGGAAATCGCGTTGGAAGCAGGAGTTCGCCCCGTGATCGGCACCAGTGGCCTGTCGCGGGAGGATTTGGGACAATTGGATGCACGTTGTCGTGAAAAGGGCATCGGGGCGATCGTAGCGCCCAACTTCGCCATCGGCGCGGTACTGATGATGGTATTTGCGGCAAAGGCAAGCAAGTATCTGCCACATGTGGAGATCATCGAATTGCATCATGACAAAAAGCTGGATGCACCGTCAGGCACAGCCGTCAAAACAGCAGAATTAATCGCGGATGTACGGAATGAGTTTCGCCAAGGACATCCTGAGGAAAAAGAGACGTTGGAAGGAGCGCGCGGTGCTTACTACGACGGATTCCGCATCCACAGCGTACGTCTTCCCGGCATCGTGGCACATCAAGAGGTCCTGTTCGGCGGGCCGGGGCAGTTGTTGACGATCCGTCACGATTCATTGAACCGGGAGTCGTTTATGCCGGGTGTGAAGCTGGCTATTGAGAAAGTGATGGAATTTGATCGTCTGGTATACGGCCTGGAAAACATCTTGGATTTATAAAGGAAGTGACAAGGTGGATACACATTTGTCCCGCTATCCACTGATGTGGGGAGAGACACCGCTGCACCGCCTGCACGGATTGGAGCGGGTCACCGGGCTGAAGGAATGCTGGGTCAAACGGGATGATCTGACCGGGATTGCGTTTGGTGGAAATAAGGTGCGCAAACTGGAGTATCTGCTTGGTGATGCGTTGGCAAAGGGGTGTGACACAGTCATCACCGGGGGCAGCCCGCAGTCCAACCACGCCCGGCTGACGGCAGCGTGCGCCCGGCGTGCCGGACTGGAACCGTGGCTCTGTTTTGCCGGGAAGCACATGGGCATTCAGCAGGGGAACCTGTTGTTGGATCACATATTGGGTGCGGAAATGAAAACCACCGGGGTGTACGGTTCCAAACCATTGCTGGAAGAAATGGAGAAATGGGCCGAAGTAGCACGGCAAAAAGGGAAAAAGCCATATGTGGTTCCGGTAGGTGGCTCCACGCCCATCGGGGATTACGGTTACAAGCGGGCGTGGGATGTATTGCTGGATCAGCTGGCACAATCGGGAGCCCATCCGGAATCGATCGTGCTGGCTGTCGGCAGTGGCGGTACGTTGGCCGGTCTGTTGGCAGGGAAGGTGCTTCATCCCGCCCCGATCAAACTGATCGGGATCAGTGTATGGCTGAAGGCGGATGAGCTGATACCGGAGGTTGTCCGTATGGCGAACGATCTTCTGGCTTTTCTGGGCTCCGACCGACGCCTTTCGGCCGCGGAAGTGCATGTGGAAGACGCCTACATAGGAAAAAAATATGGGGTTCCGTCAGATGCGGGTAATGAAGCCATACGCCTGTTGGCAAGGTCGGAAGGGTTGTTCGTTGATCCTATCTACACCGGCAAGGCGTTAGCGGGTCTGTTGGATCTGTTCCATTGCGGCAAAATCGGTTCCCGTGTCTTGTTTTGGCACACCGGTGGAACACCGGCGTTGTTTACACATGCCCATTCTTTTACACGGGAGGGATGAGCCGATGCACATCGCACTGATTGCGCACGATCGAAAAAAAGAGCAAATGGTGAATTTTGCGATCGCCTATCGGGATATATTGAAGCAACACCATCTTTACGCAACAGGAACGACTGGTCGGAAGATCATGGAGGCGACAGGTCTCCATGTTCACCGGTTTCAATCGGGACCGCTCGGCGGCGACCAACAAATCGGGGCACTGGTAGCGGAAAACAAAATGGATTGCATTATTTTTCTTCGCGATCCGCTGACCGCTCAGCCGCACGAACCGGATATATTGGCATTGCTCCGGTTGGCCGACGTGCACGGCATTCCCGTGGCCACCAATCTCGCGGCGGCGGAAGTGTTGATCCGGTCGATCCAACAAGGGGATTTCGCCTGGCGGGAAATCGTGAATCAAGCTAATGCCAGAGAGGAGGGAAACGCATGACGGTCAACCAACGTGTGGACATTTTGGCATTCGGTGCCCATCCGGATGATGTGGAAATTGGAGCGGGCGGCATTTTGGCCAAACATCAGGCCCAAGGGTTTTCGGTGGCGATTTGCGATCTAACAGCAGCGGAGCTTTCCTCCAATGGAACGGTGGAATTGCGCCGACAGGAGGCAGAAAAAGCCGCTTCCGTCCTTGGTCTGACCGAACGGATCAATCTCGGATTTCCTGACCGAGGGCTGAAAGGTACGGAAGAACAGATTCGACGCATGACTGAGGTGATCCGACGATTGCGCCCGCGCATCGTGTTGGCTCCGTACAGTGAGGACCGTCATCCTGACCATGTGGCCTGCAGCCGAATGGTGAAGGAAGCAGTGTTTGACGCCGGGATCCGCAACCGGAAAGTGGACGGGGATTGGCCTGCCCATCGGGTGGAACAAGTGTTCCATTACTTTATCAACGATGTTGGGCCGGCGGACGTCATCGTCGATATCACTGATGTCTACGAACGAAAGATGGAGGCGATCCAGGCCTATGCCAGTCAGTTTGACCGCTCTCAGGGTGAAGTGGATACGCCACTCAATCATCCCAGTTATTTGGCAATGATTCGGGGACGGGACCAACTTTGGGGCCATCAAATTCGCACATTGTACGGGGAAGGATTGGCTAAGACCCGTCCGTTGGCGATGGATCGGCTCCTATGACGAGGAGGCCTCAGCAGGATGAGAATTGGCATTTCGTGTTACCCCACCCACGGGGGATCAGGCGTGGTGGCCACCGAACTGGGCAAGATGATGGCGGAGCGTGGCCACCAGGTTCATTTCATCACGTACAGCATGCCGTTTCGTCTCGGACGATTTCATCATCATATCCATTATCATGAAGTGGAAGCGAACCGTTATGCGGTATTCAAATATCCGCCCTATGATCTGGCATTGGCCAACCGGATGGCCCAAGTGGCCAAGATCCATCAATTGGACATTTTGCACGTCCACTACGCCGTCCCGCACGCTATTTGTGCATATCTGGCCAAACAGATGACCGGCGGGTCGTTTCGGGTGGTGACCACCCTGCACGGGACAGACATTACCGTATTGGGGGAAGATCCGTCACTTCAGGACATCATCTGTTTCGGCATACGGGAGAGTGATGCAGTGACGGCAGTGTCGGACGATTTGGTGAAGCAGACGCGCGAGTCGTTTTGCGTGGATTCATCCATCCAACGCATCTACAATTTCGTTGACCCGCGTGTTTACTATCCGCGCGACGTATCGCACATCCGGGCCCAATACGCGAGGCCGGACGAAAAATTGCTGCTCCATATCTCCAATTTCCGGGCCGTCAAACGGGTGGATGACGTGGTCAGGGTGTTTGAAAAAGTACAGCGCCAAATCCCCGCGAGACTGTTGCTGGTGGGCGACGGGCCGGAGTTGCCTCGGGTGTCGGAACTGGTAAATGAATTGAATTTGGATCAGCAAGTGGTCTTTCTCGGGAAACAGGACGAAGTGGCGCAGCTCATTTCCCTCGCCGATTTGCTGTTGTTGCCATCCGCTAAAGAGAGTTTCGGCTTGGTGGCGTTGGAAGCGATGGCCTGCGGCGTCCCGGCTGTCACATCCAACGCGGGCGGTTTGCCGGAAGTGGTAAAGCACGGGGAGACCGGTTACCTGGCGGATATCGGGGATGTAGACCAGATGGCGGCATATGCGCTGGAGCTGCTGACGGATCCGGTTAAACACCGGCGTTTCTCCGAAAACGGGTTAAAACGGGCGCGGGAACAGTTCAGTGCGGAAAAAATCGCGGATGAATACGAAGCGTTGTATCGGCGGGTACTGGCTGAGCCGTGAGAGTAGGGAGGAAGAACATGGACCCACGAAAAGCGGCATTGTGGGTGATGGAACGTTTGGAGTCAGCAGGATATCAAGCGTATCTGGTCGGGGGTTGCGTTCGTGACGAGTTGTTGGGCAAACAGCCAAAGGACTATGACGTCACAACGGATGCCCGGCCGGAAACGGTACAGGCGTTGTTTCCCCGTACGGCAGCGACAGGTCTGAAGCATGGAACCGTGACCGTGATTCTCGACGGGCAACCGGTGGAGGTGACCACTTTTCGGGTTGAGACAGGCTACTCGGATCATCGCCGACCCGACAAAGTGGTCTTTGTTTCCCGTTTGGAGGACGATCTAGCACGGCGGGATTTTACCGTCAATGCGATGGCGATGGATCGAGAGGGGCGTCTGTATGATCCGTTTGGTGGACAGAAAGACTTGAAAGAGAGACGAATCCGAACTGTTGGAAACGCAGAAGAGCGATTTGCAGAGGATGCGTTGCGCATGTTGCGGGCAGTTCGATTCAGTGCTCAGCTGGGATTCCGGATTACTGACGAGACAGGCCATGCCATCTGCCGAATGCGTCATATCCTCAGACACCTGGCCGTGGAACGGGTGACGGCGGAGTTGGAGAAAGTGTGGTCGGTGAAATCTCCTTCCATCGCAGTGCAGTATTTGCAGGAGTGGGACCTGTTACCCCACCTGCCGCCATTTCACTGCTGGGAGCACATCCAAAAGGCAGAACTGCTTCCCGCGGAACGATTCGACCGTCTTACCACCCGCGAAGGAAGATGGGGGTTATTGTTACACGCTTGCCACGTTCCTCCGGAGCGAGCGGCGGCACATCTGCGTTTATTGCGATTAAAGTCGGCGGATGTGAAAATGATTGGCGGGATTTACCAGTTGGCGTTCGACTGTCCGAATTGGCAAATGATTTCCCCGACCGAGGGGAAACGACTCCTTTTCCGACAGGGGACGGAACCGGTGTTACAATCTCTTCAGTGGAGCCGGGTAATGGGTCATATTGATACAGAGACAGCCGAGCGACTGGAAGTGCTGTTTGAGAGATGGGCAAAGGAAATGCCTGTACGGCAACTGTCCGACCTGGCGATTGACGGAAGCGATCTGATCCGGGCGACGGGGTGCCCTCCCGGTCGATGGGTGGGACAGGCTTTGGCGTATTTACTGGAGCAAGTGGCATTGGGACGGTTGCCCAACGACCGTTCCCGTTTGTTGGAGGAGGGAAGGCAATTTGGGAAGTGAGATCCGCGAACGCCTGTTGGCACTGCTGATCGAGCATGCCGGTCATTTCGTATCCGGCGAGGAGATCAGCAGACAGTTGGGCTGTACCCGTACAGCGATCTGGAAGCATATCGACGAACTGAGAAAGGCGGGGTATGAAATCGAGGCCAGACCGAAAGCGGGGTACTGCCTCCGGTATCAGCCGGACCGGATTGCGCCGGAGGAGATCAAGGCGTTGCTCTCCACGCGACGGTTTGGACATGCTATTCATTATGTGGAATCGGTGGAATCGACACAATGGCTGGCACATCAAGGCGTGCGATCCGGCGCCGAGGAAGGGGCCTTGTTTCTTGCCGACGAGCAGAAACAGGGACGCGGACGTATGGGGCGGAAATGGCACTCACCGCCGCGCTCCGGTATTTGGATGAGTTTGTTGCTACGGCCACCGATCCCGCTCAATCTCGCTCCGCAGTTGACCTTGATGGCGTCAGTCGGAGTAACGCGGGCCATCCGAAGAGAAACGGGGTTGCCGGTCACGATCAAATGGCCCAACGATCTGTTGATCGATGGGAGAAAAGTGTGTGGCATCCTGACGGAGTTGAGAGGAGAACAGGATCAAATTCATTATGTCGTTCTGGGGATCGGGGTGAATGTCAACACACCGGCCACATCGTTCCCTGAGGATTTGAAAACCATCGCCACCTCACTGGCTGCCGAAAGTGGGCGTACCTATCGGCGGGCAAAGCTGATCGCGGCGATTTTGGAAGAATTGGAGTATGTGTATGATCTGTATCTGAGCGAAGGATTTGAAACGATTCGCCATTCCTGGGAATCTTTCGCCTGTATGCTCGGTCAATCAGTGACGGCTCATACCCCGCAAGGGCCGCGACAGGGTATAGCCAAGGGGCTTCATGCTTCCGGGGCATTGCTGTTGGAAACCGATGAAGGGATTGTGCCCGTCTACTCAGCGGACATTCGCTGGTATGAGCAGGGATTGCCAAATTGACTTTTTTGCGTTACCCTTAAGGCGACGGCAATATCCCTTTTTCGGGAGTTGCACGTCGCGTGTAGGCCTGATGGACATGTTAAGGGAAAACCGAATCGCTTTTTCAAAGTCTGCTCTGAGCCTGAGGGAGGGACGGAGACAGAGAAAAGGGTGAAACCAACGCCTTTTCAGTCCTTTTTCCGGCTGAGAGGCGTTTTTTGTCTTTGGCGGGTTCCCGTTCGGCTCAGCAGCGATCGGAGGGAATCGAGATGGAAGGGCGGAAAAAAGTCACCACCCGCATGTTGCGCGATATGAAAGCAAAAGGGCAGAAAATCGCCATGATCACGGCCTATGATTATCCTTCGGCCAAATTGGCGGATCAGGCGGGAGTGGATGTGATTTTGGTGGGGGACTCGCTGGGGATGGTGGTATTGGGGTATGATTCCACCATCCCGGTCACCATCGATGATATGGTGCACCACACCAAGGCGGTTACCCGCGGAACGAAACATGCGTTCGTGGTATCCGATCTGCCGTTTCTCACCAGCCATCTGGGAACGGAGCATGCACTTCGGGCCGCAGGACGCCTAATGCAGGAAGCAGGAGCCAAAGCCGTTAAGATCGAGGGCGGTGAAGAAATCCTGCATGTGGTACGCGCTTGTGTGGCGGCTGGCATTCCGGTGATGGGCCACCTGGGCTTGACACCGCAATCGGTTCACCAACTGGGCGGTTACCGGGTACAAGGGCGTGATGCCGAAACGGCGAAGCGCCTGATCCGTGATGCTCGTCTGCTGGAAGAGGCGGGAGCGTTCGCGTTGGTATTGGAGTGCGTGCCAGAGGAGTTGGCGCGGGAAATTACGGAGGCGATCACCATCCCGACGATCGGGATCGGGGCAGGACGTTACTGTGATGGACAAGTGCTGGTCTTCCACGACGTCTTACAAATCGCAAGCGAGGTAAACCCTTCCTTCGTTCAAGCGTTTGCGGAAGCGGGAGCGGTGATGCAGGAAGGGATCCGGCGTTATGTGCAAGCTGTCAAAGAAACGCGTTTTCCACAGGAGGAACATGTGTTCCATCTCTCTAATGAGACGATGGCCACACTGTACGGAGGTAAAGGATTGAGCGGAAAATGAAGATCATTCATTCGATTCAGGAATTGCGTCAGACCTTGCGCCCCCTTCGAACGGGAACGATTGGTTTTGTACCGACGATGGGCTACTTGCATCGGGGACACCAAAGTCTGATGGACCGGGCTCGCCAAGATTGCGACACGGTGGTGGTGTCGGTTTTCGTCAACCCGTTGCAATTTGGACCAAATGAGGATTTCGACCGCTATCCAAGGGATTTGGAGCGAGACGCAGCGATTGCCGAGGCTGCGGGAGTGGACTATTTGTTTGCGCCCAGTGTTGACGAGATGTATCCGTCGAAATCATTGACCACCGTGACTCTGCGTCGGATCACAGAGCCTTTGTGCGGTGCATCGCGTCCTGGTCATTTCGACGGTGTGGCGACCGTGGTGACGAAGTTGTTTCACATCGTACAGCCTGACAAGGCGTATTTCGGTTTGAAAGACGCGCAACAAGTGGCGGTCATTCAGCAGATGACAGAGGATCTCAATTTTCCGGTGGAGATTGTGCCTTGCCCGACTGTCCGGGAGCCGGACGGGTTGGCGATGAGCTCTCGCAACGTGTACTTGTCTCCGGAAGAGCGACAGCAAGCGACCGTGTTGTACCGAGCTCTGCGAGCGGCAAAGGAGCAAATTGAAGCAGGTACACTGACGCGGGCGTCCGATGTGACTGCTTTTTTGGAAAAAGAAATCCGTACACAACCGCTGGCGGATATCGACTACGTGCAAGTGTTGAGCTATCCACGGCTGGAGCGGATTGACCGTTTGGAAAACGAGCGTATTATCATGGCGGTGGCTGTTCGGTTCGGCTCAACGCGGTTGATCGATAACCTGATTCTGCCGGAAGAGGGGGACGGATCATGTTTCGAACAATGATGAAAGCCAAGATTCATCGGGCCACGGTGACGGAAGCCAATTTGAACTATGTGGGCAGTGTGACCATCGACGAGGAGATTTTGGAACGTGTCGACATTTTGCCCAACGAAAAAGTGCAGATTGTTAACAACAACAATGGAGCCCGTTTGGAAACTTACGTAATTCCCGGTCCGCGTGGCAGCCGGACGATTTGTCTGAACGGGGCAGCGGCGCGTCTGGTCCAGCCGGGTGATAAGGTCATCATTATTTCCTACGCACTGATGAGCGAAGAAGAGATCGCCCGTCATCAGCCCAAGATCGCAATCATGGGAGAGAATAACGAGATCCAGACGGTGATCGGAGAAGAAGTACATGGCACAGTATACTAATGGTTGTACCAAACAAGTCGTTCCCTTCAGGGAACGACTTGTTTTCGTTTCAGCAGAATCCCCACTGCGATCCCACCTTTTTTCAGCATGGAAAACGGGGAGCGGGAGATACTCTTAGCGAAAACTGCTGATGGGGAGGGATGACCGTGTTTCACCAGTGGATGGATACCATCCTACAAGGGTTGGCTGAAATCGAAGACCAATATCCCACCGGTTCCGCACAGGAACGTGAACGGTTGAAAGAGCGGTTTCACCAAATCCAAACAGTATGCCAACATTTGTTGGAATCATGGGCATTGGTGGAGGAACAAATGGCACGCTTGCTTCAGCGTCATCCCGAGCTGTCTGTCCAGGATCAGGGTCTGGAGGAAGAATTTTGGCTGCGCGAGGAATCAGTGCGACAGTTTCGACAAGGTCAGGGATATTATCAATTGCGGATGTTTACACAAGCGGAAGATGCATTTCATCAAGTGGTGGAGGAAGAACCCGAATTTCTGCTCGGGAGGATCTATTTGGCGCTCAGCCATTTTCAGTCCGGTGATTGGGACGAAGCAGACCGCCAGTTCCAAATAGTGGCAAAAACAGCGACACATGACGTCTTTCTGGGCTTTGCCCATCATATGCTGGGATGTGTGCGGGTCAAACGCGGGGATGACCGTCAGGCAATCCGGGCATTTCACAAGGCGTTGTCGTACGACCAGCACAATCCGGATACGTGGTTCAACATCGGGACCTGTCACTTCCGTCTAGGGGAATACATGGAAGCGATCCGACACTTTTTTCAGGCTGTCCTGTTGGATGAGGAAGATTGGGAAGCCATGTTGTCCCTTTCACAGTGTTATCAGCAAATGGGGGAACGGGAAAACGGCCTGTACTGGCGAATCTGGGTGTACGAAAAAACACGCCACCCCCACGTGATGGAAGCGATCGCCCACGACTACGAAGAGATGGGCAAGCCGGAGGAGGCCATATTTTGGTATCGGAAGTTACTGTCACATGATCCCGTCAACCCGGCTGCTTATCACGGAATCAGTTGGAACCTGTGGGCGCTCGGCAAAACGACGGATGCCGAGACCTGGCTGAAAAAAGGGTTGAGTTTGGCTCCTCGAAACCCGGATTTGCTGTTCACTCGTCTGTGGATGTGGATGCAGCAGGGGGAATGGGCAAAGGCGGAACAAATGATGACTCGAGTGCCGGATGAAGTCAAACAGCAACCAGATTGGCTGTTAATCCGTTCCCAATTGCTGACCCATTTGCACGAGTTCTCCCGGGCGGAATCGCTGGCGGAGGCGGTCATGCAGCAATCGGTACCATCCGTTCAAGCAATGGGTTGTTTTCAAAAAGGGCGGATCTTATTGGAACAGGGTCATATTGCAGAGGCGATCCAGCTATTCCAACAAGCACAACAGCTGTGCGTCCAATGGAAAGAACCCGTTTTTTACGAAGGATTGTGCCATATCATCGAGGGACGCCCCGATTTGACCCGGCAACGATGGCAACACTTGTCCACGTAAATGGAGGGATACGCCATGCATACCATATGGAAAGGTGCGATCAGTTTCGGCTTGGTCAATATTCCGGTCAAGATGTATGCGGCCACCGAAGAGAAAAAGATACCGTTTCGCCTGTTGCACAAGAAATGCCGAACACCATTGCAATATACCCGGACCTGCCCTTATTGCCAAGAGGAAGTACCGTGGGCCGATGTCGTGAAAGGGGTAGAATATGCGGACGGTAAATACGTATTGATGGAAAAAGATGAATTGGAGGCGATCGCACCGGAAAACCGCAAGTCGATCGAAATCCTCGACTTTGTGGATTTGAGGGAAATCGATCCGATCTTCTTCGACCGCACCTATTATTTGGGGCCGGGAGATACCGGGGAACGGGCTTACACTCTGCTTAGGGAAGCGATGGAACAGACAGGGAAAATCGGTGTGGCGCAGATCACGATTCGTTCCAAGCAAAGCTTGGCGGTCGTCAGGGTGTATCAGAACTGTCTGGTGATGGAAACGATCTTTTATCCCGATGAAGTTCGTTCTGCGACATTGGTGCCGGGGGTTCCACAAGAGACGGCATTGCCGGAAAAAGAGATGGAGATGGCGCGCCAGCTGATCGAAAGCTTGTCCACACCGTTTGATCCCGGAAAATATCGCGACGATTACCGTGAAGCATTAAAAGAAGCGATCGATAAGAAAATCCGCGGCGAAGAAATTGTGGAAGCACCGGAAGCTGAACCGGAAAAAGTGGTCGATCTGATGGAAGCGCTCAAGGCGAGCATCGATGCGGCTCAAAAAAGAAAGAAGGCGGCCGGAACAGAATGAGTTCTCACGGTTTCGGCCGCTCTTGTTTGTCCCAGTACCGCATATAGGTTTTCTCGCCGGTGGGAATAGCCTCCAGCAACCGACCGTAGCGGTCGTAGCGATACTCCACCTTCTCATACGTTTCAATCCGCCAGTCTCCATGTTGTTTGGCACCTTCAAACCGATCTTGCACCTCCACCCGTTCACCCGGTAAGACGGGAACGGTGGTGGTGGGCGCGGTGGCCGGCAGGGACACTTGCCCCCTCGCCCAAAGCAGGGCACCCAACATCACGTTAACCGCCAATGCGGTGAAGATAACGGACTGCATCAAGATTTGTTTGATTCCCGGTTTCATGGCCGCCTCCATTTTGAACTCCGCTTTTATTTATCTATATGGGACAACAGGGACGTTTTAGAAGGGAGTTTGTTCGAACAAAGCGAAAACGGTAGATGGGAGGTGTTTGGTGCATGCGTTTATCTGAATTATTGGAGAAATACAAACAGGACCACCAACATCCAATCAACCAATTGACGCACGCGTTCGGCATCCCGATGATCGTAATCTCGATTCCACTGGTGTTTGTTCAATGGAAAACCGCCCTCATCCTTTTCGTGGCGGGATGGATTTTGCAGTTTATCGGTCATGCATTTGAAGGAAAGAAACCTTCCTTTTTCAGCAATCCCCGCTTTTTATTGATCGGACCGTACTGGTTGGCAAAAAAGTGGGCGCAGTGGTTTAAAAAGAGCGGTTCATAATCGATGGTTCCGTAACTGATCTCGATCTACTCAGCGCCCTGAAAGAAAGCAGGTCAAGGCCGCGGGCAAAGTAAAGGAAGTTGCCCGCGGCCTGCGTTTTCCAGATCGATACTCGGTTGCGATGAAGTTGTGGGCCACCCGGGAAAAGTAGCTCCTTTACCAAGAGGGATGGCTTACATTTGGATTGGGGGAGACTAAGCCACGGAGGGAGCACAAGATGAGACTGCCCGCAATTCAACCGATGGAGCCTGTATTGCAAGAGACGATTCCCGAAAGCGACCGGTACTGGTACCAAGTCAAATGGGACGGTGTTCGGTTGCTGGCCTGCAGAGACGAATCCGGGTGGTGGTTGTATAACCGAAAGCAAAACGAGCGGACTCACACATATCCCGACCTGCTGGCGGAGTTGACGTTACTGGAATGTGAAAGCGTGTTGCTCGACGGGGAAGTGGTGGCGCTCGAAGGCGGTCGTCCTGATTTTTTCCGGGTGTTGAAGCGGGACTTGGGATCTCCGGCCAACCAGTCCCGGTTAAAGGATCGCATTCCGGTGTATTATATGATATTTGATTTGTTGTTCGCCGACGGACGTTGGTGGACTGATCGTCCTCTCTATGAACGTTACGAACGGCTGACCCGGCTGATTCCTTCCGGATTGAAGAGAATCCATGTCTGCGACAATTACGAAAACGGTACGGCTCTGTTTGAGACCATGAAGGAGAAAGAAATGGAAGGGATTGTCATCAAGGAACGCGAGGGTGTATATCATGTGGGGCAGAAACATCCTACATGGCAAAAGGTGAAGCATTTTCGTGAGATGCGGGCGGCGGTGATCGGGGCGACTCTGCGGCAAGGACGGGTAAATGCGCTGCTATTGGGGGAACCGGCAGGTGCTCCCGAACGGTATATCGGCAAAGCGGCTACCGGATTGAATCAACGGGAGCTTACCATTTTAACGCAATCTCTTCCCCAATTGCGCATGTCCAAACCGCCGATTGCTGTCGTCCCGAGTTTTCCGTCAACGGAAACAGTCGTCTGGTTACAGCCCCTCTTGACCGTTCATATACGGTTCCTATCTTGGACACCGGATGGAACATTGCGTTCTCCTGTCATCAAAGGGTTCCCCTTGCCACCTTAAATAAAAAAGCCCGCTTGTCGCGAGGGTGGACTCCCCGCCAAAGTGGGCAAAAGGGATCGGATGATCAGCAAGGGTAGGGGTAAGAAGGGTAAGGGTATGTCGGATAAGTCTGACTGTAGTAAGGGGGGTAGTACGGATAGGGATGCTGGTAGTAGGGGGGATAGTACGGGTGATAAGGGGGACAATAAGGATAGCGATAATGTTGTGTCTGAGAGGACGAGCTCTCGCCACTCGAAAAAACGGGGCCTTGGCTAATGGCTGGATACGAATGACCCAAATAACCAGGATATCCGTATAAATTTTCCGGATTGTAGCTATAGGCGGGGTAACCGTATTCGTTTTCATTCCGGGTGGCTTTGCTCTTCACTTGAGGGGTCTTTTTCTTTGGGGTCTTTTCTTCTTTAGCCATCGGACGATCCTCCTCAAAGTTGTGCAGGCGCATTCCCAATGTATGTTTTGGCCGGATATTATTACGGCACGATCTGATTCGGAAGCGACATTGGACAATCAATTACCGTTTCAACGTTACCAGAACGGGAACGGACGGAAGAACGGGAAACCGAAGAACGGGAAACCGAAGAACGGGAAACCGAAGAACGGGAATAGGTTCACTTGTGCGTTCGGATCCCCTGGGGCTGTCTCCTCTATACCGTACTCGTATGTTTCGTAATCATAAGGATAAAAATCGTCTCCCGTAAGATAAAAATCATCTCCCGTAACAGGATACTCGCTAGTGGTGGGATACGGATATTCCAGACCGTAGTCATAAGTGGGGTAGTCGAATTCTTTTTCGTTCAAGGCGGTTTCTTCAGCTTTGCTTTTCACTTGGACGGTCTTTTTCTTTGGGGCTTTCTCTTCTTTTGCCATCTGATATTCCTCCTCTTCTTTCTTAAATCGTGCAGGTACATTCCCAATGTATGTAAGAATGGGACATTTGGACGTTTGTCCCGCAAAAATGGGCGCAGGAAGTGATGTCGCCATGGGTGTGAAAGAGACACGCGCGATTCGTGTGGAAGGAAAAGAGCTGACGATTTCCAATCCGGACAAGATGATGTATCCCGAGGACGGCATCACTAAATGGTCGTATCTGTTGCACTTGACGCGATTGGCACCGTGGATGTTGCCCCATTGCCGTGGAAGATGGTTGACGACGATCCGTTTTCCGGACGGGGTGCATGGCAAATCGTTTTATCAGAAAAATGTACCGTCGCACGCTCCCAAATGGGTGCGCACTGCTGTTTGGAACGAAGTAGAATACATACTCTTGGAAGATACAGCCACGTTAGCGTGGCTGGCCAATTTGGCCTGCTTGGAGTTTCACCTTTCGTTCGATCGAGTGGACGCTCCGGACATACCGCCTGAACTCGTATTTGACCTGGATCCGTCCGCCCCGCCGTTTGAAAAAGTGGTGGAAGTGGCGCTTTACACCAAAGAAGCATTGGACGGTATGGGACTGTCGTCATATGTCAAAACGTCCGGAGCGACAGGGCTGCAGGTATACGTACCGATCCGTCGCCAATACACTTTTGATGATACACGCAGGGTAAGCCGGTTTATCGCGATGTATCTCGCCCAAAAATATCCGCGTTTGATCACGATCGAGCGGACGGTGAAAAACAGGGGTGACAAGGTTTATTTCGATTACTTGCAGCACTGGCGCGGCAAATCTCTGATCGCCCCTTATTCGCCCCGCGCGCGAAATGGTGCACCGGTATCCACTCCGCTGACATGGGAAGAATTGAAAAAGGGCGCCCGCCCAGAACAGTTTACGCTGGCTACCATTCATGGGCGTTTAGCGGAAAAAGGGGATCTGTTCGCCAGGTTGCTCGCAGAAGATTCGCGGCACGATCTGACGGATATTCTGAAATGGATCCCCAAGTAAGCCCTCTTGTGTCTCCGCGCTATTTCGGTTATCGTGGTTTCTGACTGGCAATTCATGTGTGGGGAGGCGTTCATTTTTGAAACGTTTGTTTATCCATGCAACCATACTGACCATGAAGGACGGGGAAAAACCACTGACCAATGCCGCGTTGGCGGTGGAAAACGACCGGATTACATACGTCGGTTCCGTTCCGGAAGATCGTTCCGTTTACGATGAAGTGATCGACATGAGCGGACATGCGATATTACCCGGATGGGTCAACACTCACGGTCACGCCGCCATGTCGCTGTTGCGCGGATACGGAGACGATCTGCCGCTGAAGACGTGGTTAGAGGAGAAAATGTGGCCGATGGAGGCGCGATTCGGTCCCGAACAGGTCCGTTGGGGAACGGCGCTGACAGTTTTGGAGATGATCAAGGGTGGTACGACGTGTTTCCTCGATATGTATGATCACATGGATCAAGTGGCCGAAGTCGTAGCGGAAGCAGGGATCCGGGCTCGTCTGTGCCGTGGTGCGATCGGACTCTGTTCGGAAGAGGAACAGGTGGCCAAATGGAAAGAAGCTGTCCAGTTCGCCCGGAATTGGCACAATCAAGCGGACGGTCGGATCACGACGATGATGGCTCCGCATGCTCCGTATACCTGTTCGCCCGACTTTATTCGGAGGTTTGTGGAAAGTGCCGCAGAGTACCAACTGCCCATTCATACGCACATGTCGGAGACGGCCGCCGAAGTCCAACAAAACGTGGATCAGTATGGCGTTCGTCCGGTGGAGCACCTGGATAAACTAGGCGTGTTCGACTTGCCATGTCTGGTGGCTCACGCGGTTCATCTGACCGATGACGAGATCGCATTGTTGGCGGAAAAAGACGTCAAGGTCTCCCATAACCCGGGAAGCAACCTCAAACTGGGCAGCGGCATCGCGCCGATCCCCAAAATGCTGGCGCACGGGATGCGACCGTCATTGGGAACGGACGGACCGGCCAGCAACAACAATGTGGACATGCTGGAAGAAATCCGTCTGGCCGCGCTGATCCACAAAGGAGCCAATGAGGACCCGTTGGCGGTAACGGCCGATGTAGCTCTTCGCATGGGGACCATCTACGGCGCGGAAGCCTTATTCCTCGACTCGGAAATCGGCACATTGGAGCCGGGGAAAAAAGCGGACTTCATCACGGTGGCACTCCACCAAGCTCATTTGCAGCCGTTGCACGATGTGGAGTCCCATTTAGCATATGCGGCCGTCAGTACCGATGTACGGGACGTTTATGTTGACGGACGGCCAATTATGAAGGATCGCGAGTGTCTGACATTGGACGAAGAACGGATCATCTACGAGGCCAATCGGGCTTTTCAGGCGATTGCTCCTTAAGAAAAAACCTGCCCGGTGAGGGCAGGTAAATATTGGGGAGAGGTATAGGCAGGAGAAATGTAGTCAAACTAGGTACTGATCAAGATTTTACATCGATGTCCAATGTGAACCGTAAGGGGATCTCCTCCTCTTCAGTCCGCCAACGCCGTTTGCGGGCGGAAGGGGAGGCCCACGATTCTGCATGCATCACCGTCTGAATCCGGTCCCATTCTTCGTCGGACAGATGGGATTTCAGCACCTCCAAAATCCAACCGGAGGAAAGGGAAGCGGTCATGATGCTCACCTCCTCGGGCAAGAATAGTATCACCCGAGACAGAGTCATTATGTCTAACACATTTTGTACGTATGCCCATATGCCCGTAATATCCGGGCATTTTCTTTTGTCTTGAGTCGTGAACCGTTGGTTGTCAACATACAATGGAATGATACCAACGGCAAAGGGGGACTACTGGCATGCGACGGCTTTCTTTCCTTTTCCTCCTGATTCTCCTGGCCGCTTGTTCTCATGCAGCGCCCGACGCTTCCTCCAAACAATCCGTGGAAGTCCGGGCGGCGAAGGATTGGCAGTCCGTTGTCGGGAAACAATTGGCACAAAAAGAATATGCATTCCAGCTCACAGTAAAAGGCAGCGGGGAAACCGTTACCATGAACGGTGAACAATCGGGTCAAGACTGGGCTATGAAAAACGAGGGAAAACAAATCCGGGTGTTCAAAAAAGGGGATCAAATCCATTTGTCCCGGTCGGGCACGCAGGAAACGGCTACACCTAGACAACTGGGTTTGATGTCTCCGCGCGATCACCTGCTTTGGATGCAGCATGTAGGGGGGCGGGTGGAACGAATCGGAATGGTCAAGTGGCAGGGGAAGCGGGCTATTGTGCTTCAGAAAGATCTGAATGAACGCCAAGTAGGCAAGATACTCAGCAAATGGATGGGGACACCATCAAGCGATTTTGCAGAGATCATCGGACACCAATTCGATGTGCGGTACCGGTTGTGGTATTTGCCGAAAAACCATACACTGGAGCAGATGGTGGCCGAGATTCGTTCCGAAGGTCAACTACGACAGACTATTTGCTATGTGTTTCACCCGATGCGATAAGACGGCGGATTTCCGCCGTTTTTTTGTTTTTCCAGGGATTCCTTCCATCAAGCCATATATATTTTATGATATACTGATTGTGATCAACAGAATCGTAGAGAGGAGGCGTGACACCCATGAAAACGCGCGTTATAGCTGCGATTCTCAGCTTGGTTGTCACGCTGGTCTTGTTGTTTGGCGGTTATTTTGTTTATCAGTGGTGGGCGTTGAAAAAACCGATCGAGGCGATGCTGACACACGAACCCCATTTTCAATTGGTTGAATTGCGCATCGAACCCGATCGTGTATGGATAAAAGCAAACACGGATGCTGCTTTTTCTTTCACAGATCAGTTTCCAGATTTGAACAAACGTGTCAAAAACATGGCCGGAGAACGTGCGGTAACTATTCAGTTGGTAGACAAGCCGGATCCGGTGTTGAACCGGGCTTGGAATCAGATGGTTTTCGGCATTGAGGAAGGATTGGTGAACACGCGATATTCGCAAATTCCGAAATCGGTGGATACGGTGGCCAAATCGATGCAGATCCGTTACGATATTACGATGGACGATCAGTTCCTCTACGTGGAGCTGCATCGTGGGCCGCATACCCTTTACCGCGTTCTCCCGTTGCATAAATCGAATTCCGGGGTGAAGGATAATGGGTAAAGCGATTGCCTTCGGTTCCGCCTCCGCGATGATCGTGTTTCTTTTGACCTTGGGATACAGTATCTTGCCGTTGGTCACGTTGTTGGCCATTGGCACGGGCGCATATCTTCTTGCGCAATCGCGTGGCAGCGGGTTTGCTCTGGGCCGAAAAAAGTTGGTTCAGAGCAAAGCATCGGTGCCTACGACGTCGTTCGATAATATCGGTGGTCACGATCGTGCCAAGAAAGAACTGAAGGAAGCGCTGGACTTCCTGATCCACCGTGACCAGATTTCGCAATACGGCATTCGCCCCATCAAGGGGATTTTGTTGTCCGGTCCGCCGGGCACAGGGAAAACCTTAATGGCGAAGGCAGCGGCTCACTATACCGATTCGGTGTTCGTCTCGGCGTCCGGGAGCGAATTTGTGGAGATGTATGTCGGGGTGGGCGCCCAACGGATGCGTGAATTGTTCCAAGAAGTGCGGACGTTAGCCAAACGGAATCAAAAAACCAGCGGTATTATTTTTATTGACGAAATTGATGCCATAGGTGGACATCGGGAAGGGTCACAACACCGTGAGTACGATCAGACGCTCAACCAGTTGCTCACGGAAATGGACGGCATTACGACGGATCAAGACATCCGCATTCTCGTGATCGCGGCCACCAACCGGAAGGATATGCTGGACCCGGCATTGCTGCGGCCGGGGCGGTTCGATCGGCAGATCGAAGTGGATCTGCCCGATAAAAAAGCTCGTCTGCACATCCTCCAGTTGCACACGAAAAACAAGCCGCTGGCCGAAGATGTGAGCCTGGAACGTCTGGCTGTGGAGACATTCGGATTTTCCGGTGCACAGTTGGAGAGTGTCACCAACGAGGCGGCGATTTATGCGATGCGGGAGAGCAGTCCGGAAATCACCCAACGTCATTTGTCCGCTGCGATCGACAAAGTGATGATGGGAGAAAAAACGGACCGGGAAGCGACGCAAGAAGAGCGCGAGCGTGTGGCGATACACGAGTTGGGGCACGCCATCATCTCGGAGTTGGTCCGGCCCGGTTCCGTTTCGCAAGTGGCCTTGTCCCCACGGGGGCAGGCGCTGGGGTATGTGCGCCAGCATCCGGGTGAAGACCGGTATCTGTACACACGGAAGCAGATCGAAGACCAGATCAAGATTTGTCTCGCGGGTGCGGCCGCCGAAGAGCTGATTTACGGCAACCGCAGCACCGGCGCACGCAATGATTACCAGCAAGCCAACCAGTACACCCGGACCTTGATCGAAACCGGTCTTTCTGATCTCGGCATCATCGATCCGGATTGGATCAACAAGGAAAAAATGCAGGACGAGTCGACCCGGATTTTGAATGCACTGCAAAAAGAAACGTATGATCTGCTGGCCCAGTACCGCAAACTGTTTGACGCATGTCTGCAGGTGTTGCTGCAGGAAGAAACGCTCTCTGGAGATCAATTCCGCAAGATGATGAAGGATGCGGTACCAGTAGAGGCCAAGATCGGGTAGAAGGGAAGGAGATGTGCCTTGTCATCGATTCATGAAATCGCAGTGATCGGTGGTGGCACGATGGGGCAGGGGATTGCCGAACTGTTGTCCAAAAAAGGGTTTGAGGTGACACTGTTGGAGCAGTCCCCTGAACACGCCGAACAAGCCCGCCATCATATCGAGATCAGTTTGGACAAGCAGCTGGCCAAATGGGGGATTACGGCTGCCGAGAAAAAGGGAATCCTCTCCCGAATTCGGTTCACGACGGACTTTGAATCACTAAAAAATGCCGATTTGGTCATCGAATCGGTCTATGAAGATCTGAATGTGAAAAAAGATGTGTTTGTACAATGTGACCGGATTTGCCGGCCGGAAGTAATCCTGGCCAGCAATACATCCACTTTGAGTTTGACGGAAATCGCCGCTGCGACTCAACGGCCCGATCGTGTGATCGGCCTTCATTTTGTTCATCCGGTGGCCAAAGTGGACGTAGTGGAGATTATCCGTGGACTCAAAACGTCGCATGAAACGTTTGAGACCATTCGCGAATGGGTCAAGGGGATGGACCTGGTCGGAATCGAGGTATATGAGTCGCCTGGGTTTGTCACGACCAGGCTGAGTATGCTGCTCATCAACGAAGCCATCCATACCCTGATGGAAGGGGTGGCATCCGCCGAGGAGATTGATCTGGCGATGAAGCGGGGATACAAATTCCCTATGGGCCCGCTCGAAATGGCCGATCACTTTGGATTGGATTCCGTGCTCGCAGCCATGGAACGTCTGTTTCGTGAGTACGGCGACACCAAATACCGGCCGGCGCCGTTGCTCAAAAAGATGGTGCGCGCCGGGCAACTCGGTGTCAAAACGGGGGAAGGCTTTTTCCGCTACAACGAAGATGGAGAACGGTTGGATAGGAAGGATGTCCGATGAAGGTTCTGGTGATCAATTGCGGGAGTTCATCCATTAAATATCAGTTGTTTGAGATGAAGGATGAATCGGTTCTGGCCAATGGCTTGGTCGAACGGATCGGTACGGACAGCGCGATTTTAACGCATCGTGTAACCGGCCGAGATGAGTGGGTGGAAACAGCGGAGATCTTGGATCACAGTGAGGGATTGAACAAAGTACTCTCTTTGTTGACCGATCCACAAAAAGGAGTAATCCAAAGTGTTGAGGAGGTTGCCGCTGTTGGCCACCGCGTGGTGCACGGCGGCGAATCCTTTTCTGAATCCGTCATTATTGATGACGAAGTCATCCGTGAGATCCGGCGCAACGTGGATTTGGCACCGCTGCACAATCCGCCTAACTTGCTCGGGATCGAAGCGGCACGCCAACATCTGCCCCATGCTCAACATGTGGCGGTATTTGATACCGCATTCCATCAAACGATGCCGGACTACGCGTTTATGTACCCGCTTCCTCGGGTGCTGTATCAGAAGTATAAGATCCGCCGGTATGGTTTCCACGGTACATCCCATAAATACGTGACCTTGCGCGCGGCGGAAGTGTTGGGGCGTCCGTTGGAAGAGCTGAAGCTCATTTCTTGCCACATCGGCAACGGAGCCAGTCTCGCGGCCGTTCAACACGGAAAATCCGTGGATACCACCATGGGGATGACCCCGTTGGAAGGGTTGATGATGGGAACACGTTGTGGCAGCATTGACCCGGCCATCGTTCCGTTCGTGATGGCCAAGGAAGAGTTGACGCTGGCTGAAGTCAGTTCCATGATGAACAAACACAGCGGTCTTTTGGGTGTGTCGGGACTGTCCGGCGATATGCGCGAAATCACTGAAGCGATGTTTGAAGGTAACGATCATGCCCGTCTTGCGTTGGATATGTATACATATCGCCTGCGCAAGGCGATTGGGGCTTATGCCGCGGCCATGGACGGTGTGGATGCCATTATTTTCACGGCCGGTGTCGGGGAAAATGCCTCGCTCGTACGCGAACGCGTCTGTGAGGGATTGTCCTTCCTCGGTGTTGAGTTGGATCGGGAGAAAAACGCCGAACGCTCCAAACAGGAGCGGATTATCAGCACGGAAAGCTCTCGGGTGGCTGTGTTGGTCATCCCGACCGACGAAGAATTGATGATCGCGCGTGAGACCAAAAATCTGGTGGAACAGTAACGTTTACCAAAGCGAGCCTTTTTGGAAAAAGGCTCGCTTTCGTACAATCCACCACCGAGGGTTCTCCAGTTTGGACCTCCGGTCAATGGTTGACGATTGATGTACATCGACAGTTGCAGTACAATATGGAGCAAACCAGGGGATTTGGAGGAGGAGGAACCATGAAACTTTCTGAGCGGGCTCAGCAACTGACCCCTTCGTCCACGCTGGCCATTACCGCTAAAGCGAAAGAACTGAGACAACAAGGACACGACGTGATCGGCCTCGGTGCTGGCGAGCCGGACTTCAACACGCCGGAACACATATTAAAGGCTGCTGAAGAAGCTATGCGTGCGGGGCACACGAAATACACGGCTTCCGGTGGGATTCCCGAGCTGAAAAAAGCCATTGCTGACAAGTTTCGTCAAGACAATGGATTGAATTACGAACCGGATCAGATTGTGGTGACAGTCGGTGCCAAGCATGCACTGTACAACTTGTTTCAGGTCATGTTGGATCCCGGTGACGAAGTGATCATCCCGGCTCCGTACTGGGTCAGCTACATTGAGCAGGTGAAGCTGGCCGGAGGTGTCCCGGTGATCGTGGAAGGTTCGGAGGAACAACGGTTCAAAGTCACTCCAGAGCAGCTGCGTGCCGCAATTACGGATCGGACACGTGCATTTCTGATCAACAGCCCGTCCAATCCGACCGGGATGGTCTATACGGAGGAGGAACTGCGGGCACTCGGGGAAGTGTGCCTTGAGCATGATGTAGCGATTATCTCCGACGAAATTTATCAACACCTGATTTACGGTGAAGAAAAACATGTGAGCATCGCCAGTCTGGGGCCGGACTTCTACCGGAATACCATTGTCATCAACGGCGTATCCAAAACCTACTCGATGACCGGTTGGCGGATCGGTTATGCCGCTGGAGATGCTCGTATTATCAAGGCGATGACGGGATTGGCCAGCCACAGCACCTCCAACCCCACCTCCATCGCTCAATATGCGGCAATTGCCGCATTGACCGGTACACAGGAACCGGTGGATACGATGCGGGCCGCCTTCAAGGAACGCCGCGATTTCGTAGTGAAACGTCTGTCCGAGATCCCCGGGTTCCGGATCTTGCCGCCGCAAGGGGCATTTTATGCGTTCGTCAATGTGCGGACGGCCATTGATGCTTCACCTTTCGAGAATGTGGATGCATGGGTGAAAGCTCTGTTGGACGAAGAAAAAGTGGCTGTCGTCCCCGGTTCAGCTTTTGGATCTCCCGATCATATCCGCATTTCGTACGCGACTTCCATGAATCAATTGGAAAAAGCGCTTGACCGAATTCAACGTTTCGTTGAAAAGTATCAATAAGCAAAAAAACAGCCCGCCGATCATACTCGGCAGGCTGTTTTTCATTTTGGACTCAATACTTTCGGATGTTGAAGTTATCTCGAAGCAGGGACCAGTTCCTAGGAAAATCCTCGCCCAAAAGCCAATAGCCGATCCCCCGTAGTCGATACTCCTTGATCAAGTTGAACTTGGCTTGGGCACTCTGTGTGTTTTCAAACCAGACCACATGTTTTTTTCCACGTTGATCCGTGTAGAAAAAGTACGGAGCTTGATCTCGGTTATTGTATTGGATTTTCAGCGACTTCATGTAAGCGAAAGTCTCAGCTTCCTGTGGCGACACCCGTTTAGCAGGTGGGCCGCCTTTTTTATATGGAAGTATCCAGTCATAACCGTAAAGGGGAGCGCCCATGATAATCTTTTCTCGAGGGATCTTAGAAACAGCATAATTCACGACTTTGCGAACCTGAGGGATCGGAGAGACTGCCATCGGAGGTCCGCCAGTCCAACCCCATTCATAGGTCATCAGAATGACGAAATCCGCTATTTTGCCATGGAAGGCATAATCATGGGCACCATGCCAAGGGCCTGCCTGGTTGTCACTCGATTTTGGGGCCAGAGCGGTGGATACCAGAAATCCTTCTTTTTTGACCTGTGGCAACAGAGTCGCCAAAAAGCCATTGTACAGCTGCCGATCTTTTTCACGGATATGTTCAAAGTCTACGTTAAGGGCACGGTAACCTTTTTGCTTCATGACACGGATTACGTTATGAATCAGCCGTCGAGAAGCCATGGGATCGGTAAAGATCCGGTGAGCGATATCCGGCTGGAAATTTCCTGATGCAAAATTGGTGATCACTAACATCGGGGCAGCATGGTTCCGCTTGGTAGCTGCCAAAGGAGAGGCATCATTTAAAGGAATCAAGTCTCCATTAGGTTGAACACGGTAACTGAAAAAACCGATGTAAGTCAAATTTCGTGCAGCCTCATTGACATCGGAAACGGCTTGTGCGGGGTTTACCGGTTCCAAAAAGCCGATGGACTCAATGTGGGGTTTGGCTGCGTTGGTGGGGAGATTGTTTTCCCCTCTTTTATCAGGGAGTACCCTGCCTCTGCTTTTCATTGGTACTGTTTCCGGATGAGCATTCCAATAGCTAAGCTGCTTGGGACGAGGATTTACATCTTGGCTTTGTTTGGCTGTGTTGCATCCCGCCAATAGTAGGACCAATGCGATGAAGATCATATACACTTTTTTCATCTGTATCACCCATTTTGGTTTGTTCGAATATCATGCTTTTCTTATTCTCGTCTTTTTATGCATGGTTTCTGGCATGATGTTGGGGTGTGTGTTTGTATACTCCAGGGCGTTTACCCATCTTGTCATGCCATGTTGGGGAGGATATCGGCAATAAAACCCTTCAGATCACGAAAGTCCCAAAATAGAAAAATATCTGGTTTTGAATAACTGACACACACATGGTTAGGATAAACGTCAAACAAAATGAAGGTGGTCTACGTGAAGAAAATATTTATTATTTTGATATCTTGTTTTTTGATCGTCTCTCTTCCTATGCATTTGGTCTATGGCAATGAGAAAACTGGATGCAAAGTCCTTGAACAAATTTTTGGTACTAAAGCAAAAGCAGAAAAAGGGGTTTGTAAGGTAGAAATTCCGCGTAATATCCCTATTACTTTCAGGGGGATCAAACTCTCACCAGAAACAATGGAATTGGAGTTTATCGCTACATTTGAACAAACAAATGGGAAAACAGTGGTGACGGGTGAGTTTTCTCTACTTGAAAGCGAAGTTACTCCTGTATTGGATACGTTACGTAAAGGAAACCTAGAGATTTCTGCAATACACAATCACTGGATTTATGAAAAACCACGCATCATTTATTTGCATTTCCAGGGAGTCGGAGATATGAGGAATCTTGCCCAGACAGTGAAAGCAGCTATTCAAACGACCAAATCGTAGTCAGCTGAGCCATTGTTTTACAAACTTACTTCATTTCATCCGCTTCGAAACGGACCACAGCGCGGGCAAGCATCGAAATTGGGGTAAAAACTTGAGGCTGTATCCGAATCCATAAACAAACCCAGCGGTATTAACGCTGGGTTTGTCTCAATAGTCTTAGCCTCTGCTTTGACCTCTCAATGAATTTCCCGGAATACCCCGATTACTTTCCCCAAAATACTGACACTTGTCAGGCGAATCGGTTCCATCTCATCGTTTTCCGGTTGCAGGCGGATATGATCCTTTTCTTTATAGAACCGTTTTACGGTGGCTTCCCCGTCTTGGGTCATCGCCACGACGATATCCCCGTTTTCGGCGGTGTTCTGCTGACGCACCACCACATGGTCACCATCAAGAATGCCGGCGTTGATCATACTGTTTCCGTGAACGGACAAGACAAACGCCCGTTCTGCATTGCCAACCAGGCGACGAGGGAGAGGGAGGTATTCTTCCACATTTTCGATGGCAGTGATGGGTTCCCCCGCGGTGACTTTCCCGACCAGTGGTACCAATACGGTATCAGAGGAGCGTACCGTGTCCTCCAGATCCCTGCGATCCAAAAGTTCGATTGCCCTCGGTTTGGTGGGATCGCGTCGGATAAACCCCTTCTTTTCCAAACGGGCAAGATGACCGTGTACCGTCGAGCTGGATGCCAAGCCGACTGCTTCCCCGATTTCGCGAACAGACGGCGGATAGCCCCTCTCTTTGACCGATTTCTTTATGTAGTCCAAAATTGCCTTTTGCCGCGAGGAGAGTCGCGTTGTCATCACCCTCAACTCCTAGTCGATGATGTTTCCATTTTCTCCAGTATACACGAAACTGCTCCAAAGAACAAACATCAGTTCCCCGGAATGTGTGTTCCGGAGAACAAATTATCGTCAATTTGCACCTCCACCACTTACTTGCGTCCCTTTTGGCAATCTCTTTGGTGAGCAGCAAGACGGTACTGGGGTATCCGTCATGCTATGGGGACCGCGGAGATAGGGGCTCGGCGTTTTTTTCTTTCTGATCTATTTATTATTCATTTATTATTGTGGTTACAAATAACATTTCAGATGATATGATGTAGAAAGAGTAGGAATCGATGAAATCTTTACTACAAAAGTGATTTCAACAAACTGAATAATATTACATACAGGTTTGCAATACAAACTTAAAAGGAGATTTATATGCGCTGCAAACTTATTTCTTTCCTCCTAACCGCCAAACGAGCCACATATGCCGCTCAAGGAGACGATGCTTCCGTCCCGGCACAGCTACCAGGGGCCAAACAATTGGAATACCGGGAGGGTCCTTATTTCTATCGGGATATCTATTTCGGGATGGAGATGTTTACGGGGATGGAGACGGTATATCATTTGGACCAACCCCTATGGGCCATGAGTTATGGGGGAGGAGTGATCAATATCGGTGATCGGGAGCAGATTCGTTCCATCTATGCATTTTTGCGTGAAGCGCTGCGCTTGGGATCGGAGGAAGCGCCTTATCGGGGACCGGACTTCTGGAAAAAAGGGCCGTTTACCTATATGAATCATTGGGAGGGCACATGGGAACGGTTTTACGGGTATGAGGAAATCCACTTGAAAGATACAAAAGTGTATGAATTGCGTTATCAGGGTGGTTTATTGAGTTAAGCTAGGAGGAGTTTGAATGGGGATATCCAATGGATCTCATTCGTTTTTTCCTCACTGCGCGTAATCGCAACACCTGGCCTATCCGTAACATTACTGATCACGACAAGTATGCGGTGGGGGAAAAGGGTTGCATTTTGGATGATTCCGGGCATTTTAGGTAATTTTACGGCAGTGACTGATATCCTTTTTGTAGGGGTCCCTATTGCTTGTCTTCCCCACCCTTTAAACTGGTTGGCGCAACCTATTATAATCAAACTGGTTTGTGTTATAAACTATTCAACACCATATTTGACTAGATTCAAATGACTGATATAGTAACTGCCCGTTTGCCTAGTGGGGAATCGCCGATTTTTCCCGACCGTTTCATAAAAAATGCCCTCATTTGGGTATATGCGCTTTTTTTAGTTAGGAGATACTATCGATTCAAAAAAAGATCAAAACCACTGAAATCACCTCTTATCTGGACTACGTTTATGTAGTTCTTCAAGCAATTTCTTCAGCATCTCGCGTTCCTCTTTTGCAATCGCCAGTTCTTCTTTGACCAGCGCTAATTCATCCATCACCGCATCATGTGTTTCGTTCAAAATTTGCTCCTGCTTTTCTCCAGCCTTTCGGGATACGTAACCTAAAACAGGTAGTGCAACACCTTGAAAGAAGACGGTTACCCAAAACATGAGCCACGCTTGAACACCTTCCGGTCTTTGAAAAAAAAGAGTTGCAAGAATGGCAATCGAAATAAGATAGAAACACCCCATGGTTGAGAGCCAGTAAGCGAGTTTATCCCCCAACCAATCGTTAAAACGTTTCATCATCACCATCACTCCTTTAAGGGGTAACGGATTCAAATACGAACTATGTGCGGCGGTAAGCGGAATGCTTCTCTCACCTAAACGTATGCCACACCTTCTATTTTTGTGCGAGTATGAGATGTTTGTTTCAGTTCGGAGAGATTCAAATAAATGGAAATTTGTTGTGGGTTACACGAAAAAAAGTCCTTCTATTTTCCCGTATAAGCGACCTTTTTTATATCGGGAATACAATTGGTCCAAAAAGGATCAAAATCGCTAAAATCGCCCCATATTCGCTCTATGAGCGTATGTAATATTTATCCAATTAGAGGCGTGCGAACTCCCCCTTCCTGGACTAAAAAATATCCATATTCACTAGAAGATGTATGATGAATACCGTGAACGGCTCGCTCCATCTCCTGCCTAAACACCTAGAACAACCGCCCCAACCGATCCAATGCTTCATCTTTCTCCGGGTTGATGACGTGAGTGTAAATTTGGGTGGTGTGAATACTGGAATGACCGAGGATTTCCTGCACCACCCGCAAGTTTTCGCCGTTGGAAAGCAATAAGGTAGCCAGGGTATGACGCAGTTTGTGCGGTGAGATGCTGGCTGCTTTGGGAGGTAAATTTGCTTCCCGGGCGTATTTGCGTATCACTTCGGAAACGGCCTTGCGACTGATGCGGGTATGGTTGCGGTTGACAAACAATGCGTCACGGTGTTCCACCGGGATTTTCGATTTCGGGCGTAATGCGAGGTAATCTTGCAGTGCGTGCATTGCGATAGGATTTAACTTCAGCACGCGTTCCTTGCCGCCTTTTCCAATCACGATCACACGGGCTTGGTTACCGTCAATTTGAAAGCTGTTGAGATTGAGGTTGATCAACTCCGATACGCGCATACCAGTGTTCAACAAAAGAATGATGATCGCGCGATCACGGGCTTCCACCCATATCTGCCGGTGGCGGTTGGGTTTCTCGCCATAGGCGGCGACGGCGTCAATCAGGCGGATCGCTTCTTCCCGTGTAAGGAAGACGGGAATTTTGGTCCGATTACGCGTGCGTAACGATACGTCCTCATATTCTTCTAAGGGATTTTGCGAGAGTACGTGACTTTTGACCAAATAACGGAACAGTGAGCGAAGGGAAGCCAGTTTCCGTTGTTTTCCCGCCCGCGAATTTTCTCTTCGATGTTTCCGCTCAATCCAATCTTCGTATATTTCTCCGGTGTGCGGATTCTTCTTTTTTACTTTCACCTGTACCGTTCGTTCATAGCCGTTTTCAATGCGTCGGAAAAAATGTCGGATCACTTGGGGGGTGACATTATCCAAATCCATTTGTTGCGAGGTGAGGAAATCGAAAAAGAGAGCGAAATCGTAGGCATAGTTGGCGATGGTTTGCGGGGAACGCTCGGCACTGATCATCTCCCAAAAAAAATCCTGCACTGGGTTAGGGAAACGAGAAATCGTCCGGTTGACAGACTCTGGAAGGCGAGACGAGAAAGGAATATCCGACATGGGTTTCACTCCTCATTTTGTAACGTCATCTCATACATATCACAAAATCTTCCAAATTACTAGTCGGAAATGGGTTATTTCTAACTTCCGATACGGTACTATTATCGGAAGTTAGAAAGGAGGGGGATTCCTTTCCAACAACTTCCTTGTCTGGTATCATAAACCGAGCTTGTAATCCCAACAGGACAGGAGGTCATCTTTTCGAAGATTGCATCCGGTTGCTTATACGGTCTTGATCGGAAACATATTTGTGACGATCGCCAAAACACGGAGAAAAGGAACCTTTTATCGGCGTGTTGCGGGGAAGCATCCTGCTCGCGGTCGGGGAGGTTGGATTCGCTTTTTCCTCCGGCTGGGCTGCGTATATGGTATCCATGATTCTCTTTACCATCGGAGAGGTTTGGTTGGTTCCCTCTGAGTATGCATTGCATTGATCGACAGGATCACACTTGAAGGTTTACGGGGCACCTACTACGGCGGGGGCCACTTTGGCCAATCTCGGCTTTTCTTGGTCCATGGGTAGGAAGTATGGTGTTGGAAGCATTTGGTGAAGCGTGATGTCCCTGATGTACGGGTTAATCGCGCTCATTGGGATCCTTTTTATCGTCGGGGGCGACTGTTTCTCAAACGAAAACGGAGAAGCAAGGATATCTCGTTAGGTTGGGGTGAATGGAAACAGACATTTTATTGGTGACTAGGACTCAAGTAAGTTCTTGGTAAATCATTGACTTCCCATGCAGCATGTATCCCAGACTCGATTGCACCTTGGATCCAAGCGTGGGTCGATGAGGCATGTTCACCAGCAAAATGAACCCTTCCCTCGGGAGTGGAAATATGGGGAGCTAGTTCCATTGCTTGATATGGTTTAAACATCGTGAAAGCCCCACCAGAATACGGATCTCGAATCCAACTGTGGCTCATTCCTGTTAGATACTCACGGTACACCTGTTTACCGTGAATGGTAGCCAAGCTTCTTAATGCATATTCGAAGCGATCTTCATCGGCCAAACTGTCCCAAGGTACAGCATCATCCTCCCATGTATAACTAGCCACAACAACACCCGGTCCTGGTTCACCGAGGCCATCGCTCGGGTATTTCGTATACGTAATCGGGAGATCAGAAACGGTTTTCCCACCATACAAACCTTCCTTTTCCCAGAACCTGTTTTTAAACTGGATGCCGGTCTTCGTAGAGCCCACATAATGAAGTTCTCGAATCGCCTTCCATTTCTCATGAGAAAAAGAGTTAACTGGTTCAACCTCCACAAATTGCAAGGTTGTAAAAGGAATGGTCACAATCGCAAGATCACCAGTGATTTGTGATGGCCCCAAGATTTTATGGACAGAATGAATGGTTACTTGGTTGTTGTGTTGCACAATTTTCGTCATCTTTTGTCCGTACAGGATATCATCTTTTAATTGAGAGAGAAATGCTTTAGGAAGTTGGTCGTTACCGCCCGTGATCTGATAGAAGCGAATATTAGGGGCAAACAAGACCAATAGTTCACGTAACAGTTCCAGGAAAGAAAGCTCCGGAAATCCTTCTATTGAAAGAAGTACTTTAAGCATATCGATGGCACCTACAGATAACGAGACTCCAAACGGATTATCTTTTAAATAAGATTCCATCGAGTATTGATTCAAATGTTTTACGACCACAGGCCAATTTTTCCGCGGGTTTTGGTTAATAAAATCTGTCACGGGTTTTATTGCTGATTGGAGCAACTCTGTAGCGGTTTTCCCCTTTTCGTGTGGGGCTACCGGAAAGCCGAAAATATCAGGGTTCTGTTCATACGTCTTTAAACGAGCTTTGATTCCTCTAAGATAGATAATGTCGTTGGGAGTCGTGTTAATAAACCTACTAACCGGAAGGCGAAATTTTTTTATATATTCCAAAGTCAACAAATGAGTATGTGGAATACGCATCGCGCCAGCTTCAAGATACTGCCCATCCTGAAAATTGTCTCGCAACGTATATACACGTCCTCCAACCCTTTCCGAAGCTTCAAGAATGGTAACATGGTGCCCAGCTTGCTTAAGCAAAGAGGCCGAGACTAGTCCTGCCATCCCTGCGCCTATAATAATGATCTTCTTGGGAATTTGGGTTTTTGGAAGTCCATTTCTGATGATCGAAATCATTTGATCAGATGATAACTCAGGATAAATGTAACTTGACATAGTTCGCTCCTCTGCAGTGCTTACCATGAGCTGATAAAAAAATGGCGTACTTCATTTTATTGAGCTGTATCATACAATTATGTACCCCGATAAAAACGAACCAGGCCTATAGGTAAGGTGGCGCGATCCATATGAGTGCACGGAGGAACAAAGAGGTATACATCTAATGTAGCAAGGCGTCTTTTTCCTTAAACTGAATGTCGACTCAGAAGCAGAGGAAGAGGTTCACTAAAGTCAATCAGATTGCTAAGATACCGGGAAAGGCGTGTCTTATATGAATCATTTGCATTTCGATCACTCCTACTGTGAAAACCTCTTGAAGCGGAGGGCGCTGATCGCGCTGTTTGAGACGGTGTTTGGAATTTCTTCTGATTTCTTATTGCGCTTTTACGAAAGGGGATACTGGGACCCAACATACCGCCCTTTTTCATTTTTTGAGGGAAACAAGGTAGTAGCGAATGTCAGTATGTTTGATATGCCGTTGGTGATCAACGGACAGGACGTTAAAGCGGCCGGCATACAATCCGTAATGACTCATCCTTCATATCGGGGGAAGGGATTGATCCGTAAGCTGTTCATGGAACTTTTCAGAAGGTATGAACACCAATATCCGCTTTTCTTCTTGTATACACAAATCCCTCATATGTATCAAAAGTTCGGATTCCGTATTCTTTCCCAGTGCCATTTCATCTGTGAGGATGTTGAGATGATGGGTAAACAGAAGACGCTGGTGGAGTTGGACATGCATAACGAACAGGATGCCAATCTGGTGAAAAAGATGTTTGAGAAGAGGACACCCGTGTCACATGTGTTTGGATTCCGCCATCATCAAAGCCCCTTTTTCTTTCAGGTGTTGAGTAGGGATACGAAAGTGAAAGTGGCTTATGCCCCCATCCTTGACGTCGTACTGGTGTATGATCGATCCAATACCACTCTGCATCTATACGATATCATTGGAAGCCGAATCCCGAATCTCCGTGTGATCGCAAGTTGCTTTGACTTCGATATTTCAAAAGTAGAAGTCCACTTTTCCCCCGATTTGCTTGAAGCGTCCGAAGTCAAAATCGCAACCAACCCCCATCAACAGCTAATGGTAAGAGGGGACCTGCCGACGGAGAAATACCATTTTGCGATACCGTCGATTGCTGAATTTTGAAGGGGTGTATGTTTAAATAGAAACAGACAGAGAAATGGAGAGGTGAACCATGAACCAACTGACAACCAGAAGCGGAGAACTCTCCACGGAATTGCGGGAAGTATTGGAAAAGGCGAGAGATTACACGCAACAATCCAAGGCTGCTAATACCAAGAAAAGCTATCGAGCGGACTGGAATGATTTCACCACCTGGTGCGGGGAAAGAGGATTATCTCCACTTCCCGCCGATCCGCAAACGGTGGCGCTGTATTTGAGCGACCTGGCGGACCGGCGCAAAACCTCCACGTTGCAGCGAAGGTTATCGGCCATTTCGCAAGCACACCAGGCTGCGGGTTACGACACTCCGACCAGCAGCTACATCGTGCGTACAGTATGGGCGGGGATTCGGCGGGCCAAGGGGACTTATCAGGAAGGGAAGGACCCAATCCTGGTGGATGATTTGAGGCGGATGGTGGCTGAACTGCCATCAAATACATTGACCGGAAAACGGGATCGGGCGCTTCTGTTGGTCGGGTTTGCCGGGGGTTTCCGACGCTCCGAGCTAATCTCCATTGACCGCGAGGATATTCAAATCGTTCCACGCGGCATGATCATCCTGTTGCGCCGCTCCAAAACGGACCAAGAGGGGAGAGGGGAGAAAGTGGGGATCCCCCGCGGCTCCCATCCGGACACTTGTCCCATTCGAGCGTTGGAAGAATGGTTGCGAGCTTCCGGTATACAGACAGGGCCCGTTTTTCGCCCTATCAACCGTCACGGCCAAGTGCGGAACCGACGACTCACCGATCGATCCGTGGCATTAATCGTCAAAAAAGCAGCGGAATTGGCAGGGCTGGACCCCCAACGTTTTTCCGGCCACAGCTTGCGCGCCGGCATGGCTACATCAGCAGCGATGGCCGGCAAGGATGAACGGACGATCATGAAACAAACGCGGCACAAATCTGTTAACATGGTACGTAGATACATACGCGACGGAGAATTGTTCAGCGAAAACGCCGTGTCGGATATCGGATTGTAGAAGATGGAAGGGCACTCCAGATGGGGTGCCTTTTCTTTATGGTTTGGTCATCAATTTTTTATCTTGTGTTAAAAGGGAATCCAGGATTGATTCAGAAAGAGGAGGAGTAAAAGTAGATGGGGGAGGAGCGAAGTAATGAAAGGAGTCCGGTCGGTTATTTGTGTGCTGTTGTCTTTGGTTGCGTTGACGTTTGACCCAAGCCCTTCAACTGTGGAGGCCGCCAGCGACATGGACCTGGCTTATCGATGGGCACCGGTCCATTTCCAGGACACGGATGATTCCGATGCGGATGCAGATTACTTGACTGCAGTTGATTATGACGGTGATTGGAATACACAAAACAACTGGGAAAATCAAGATGATGATCCTTCTCGTCTGAAGGGCACGGTTTATTACTCCGTCACCGAAACCGCCACACATTGGTATTTGGTGTACAGCTTTTATCACCCCAGGGACTGGGTGGATTATCCCGACTTCGGATTGGACAGCCACGAAAACGACATGGAAGGTGTCTTAGTCATCGTGCGGAAGGATGGCAGTACATATGGAACGCTGGAAGGCATGGTGACTGTGGCCCATCTGGATTTCTACTCTTACACCCCGGCTGGCAGTCCCTTGACAGACGGACAAGAAAACATTGATGGGACAGTGAGGATGATCACCACCGACTACCCAAGACCTGCCACTTTCCAAGAAGCCAAAGGACATGGGGTAAAGGCGTGGGACGGATCTGAGTTTCCCGGAGGAGACGGGGTGGTCTATTACCCCGATCGATCCACAGGAGAAGTACCGTCCTCCGGCAATGACCGCAGTGTGAAATATCGATTGGTGGATACGTTTGAAGCCAACGGATTGTGGAGCCACCGATACGATCCTCAAACGTTCGCTTCCTGGGGTACATTTCTTGGGGACAATGGAAAGGATAATGCGGCACACACCGCCTGGGCTTGGGACGACCACGACGACGGCCCCGTCTATGCGGGCGAAATGGCCACCGATCCCGCCCATCTGACGGATGTGTATTTTGATGGTTTGGGGAATTTCAGCACCACATATCTACGAAATGGATATGTGCAATAGATAGGAGTGAATGCCCCCTTAAAGAGACACGATCATGATGTGTGTCTGCTTTAAGGGGCTCTTGATTTTCCATACCCTGACTTCCCGGCTGATCAATGACCTTACGTCAATGGCACATCCGACCCGGGTGACAAGAAAACCGGCCATTTAAACAAAGAACCCCTGTCAGTCGACAGAGGTTCTTTGTTACGGTTGCTTACACCTGCAGCGGCAATGATTTGTCCAGAAATAAAGGAACCAGACAGCATGGTTTTGTTCGTCCTGGGCGGCTCTAGTGAACGCTTTTTTGATGGCGGGGTCCCGGGCTTTGTCGGCAATCTCGAGATAAAAGTCTACAGTATTCTGTTCGTCTTTCAGGGCGAATTCCAGTCCTTCCTTGTAGTCATCCGGACAGGGTTCCACCGCGATCTGAGGCTGTTGCCCGGTCAGACGGACGTAGATCTGATAAAATTCCCGGTAATGGTTGGTCTCGTCCTGACGAATCTCCATGATCTGTCGCCGCTCTTCCTCCGTGGGAGCCAACCGGGCCAATTTCTCGTAACAGGCAATCGCGCTGTATTGACCATTGATCGCCTTGGCGATGTCTTGTATCAAACCTGGATCTTCCCCGGAGACTCCCCATTCTCCCAACGTGTAGGCCCGCATTGATTCAGGATTCCAAATCGATGGATGATAAACATAGGGATACATTTAGATCTTCGCTCCTCGTTGTCTGGGTGTCGGGATAGTATATGGTCGAATCCCCTGGGGCGTACTATGGTTTATGGAACGATTCGAAGAAGTGGAGACCACTCTTTTCCAGAGTGGCCCCAAATTTCGCAAATCGTTGCCGTACCCCTTATAGGGGCGGTAGATCCAATTTTCCTTCTTCAAACAAGGCCTTGATCATGTGTTTGGCATAGCCGGAGGCCTGGGAGAACGTGATTTTTGGCGGCAAGGGTGCTTCATCAGGGTCGACGAGTACATCGATAATGCAGGGTTTTTTCTGCAACACGGCTTGTTCAAATGCAGGCAGCAACTCTTCCGGCTTTTCGACGCGATAGCCGATGCCGCCGCAAGCTTCTGCGTATTTGGCAAAATTGGGATTGGTGAGTTCCGTTCCAAATTCCAGATTCCCCATGACTTCCTGTTCAAACTTGATCATAGCAATTTTTTGGTTGTTTAAGACCACCACAACCATCGGCAATGCGTATTTTACGGCTGTTACGAAATCGTTCATCGTCATGCCGAAGCCGCCATCACCGCAGATGGCAAAAACCTGCCGATCCGGATAGGCGATCTTTGCAGCAATCGCTCCAGGCAATCCACAACCGAGTGTGGCCAACCAACTCGAAATAATGAATTGCTGGTTAGTCATGCGAAAATGGCGGGCCACCCAGACGGTCACATTGCCAACATCGACAGATAAAATGGCATTGTCACTGGCGACCTTTTGAAGTGCCCTGATGACACTTTGCGGTTTTAGGGGAATGGATTCTTGAACTTCTTGTTTATTAAGTCGGTCATGCCAATCTTTCATCATCTCTTGATGCTTTTCAAGGAAGGATCGGTCGGGTTGGTTCCCGATTCGTTTCGAAAACCAGGTCAGTGTTTTCGCCGAATCACCAACCAATCCGACATCAACGGGGTACCGTTTGCCAATTTGCGTCGGATCGGTGTCAATTTGAATGGTTTTGGCTTTTTCGGGTAAGAAACCGGTAAAAGGAAAAGAAGTGCCGACCATTACCAGAGTATCCGCCGTTTGCATAGCGTGGTAAGCCGGACGGGTGCCGATGAGGCCGAGCCCTCCCAGACATAAGGGATGCTCATCGGGAATGGTCCCTTTCGCCGGAAGAGAAAGGACGATCGGAGCGGCCAATTTTTCTGCAAACGCAAGCAATTCTTCGCGTGCATGTCGGGTCCCTTTTCCTGCAAGGATCACTGGCCGTCTGGCCTCATTCAACACATCGAGGGCATTCTCCAAATCATCCTGTTTTGGGAATATCTCCGGGGTGACGTGAAAGGAAGCAGTATGTAGGGCTTCTCTTCCCACTTCAAATGTGGGAATGTCGTCCGGTACAGTCAGTACCGCGACCCCTCTTTTGGCATATGCGGTACGGATGGCCTGATTGACCACCGCTGGAAGTTGTTCTGCAGACATGATTCGCTGATTATAGACGGCAACATCGTCAAACAACCGTTCAAGGTTAACTTCTTGAAAAAAATCTGTTCCCAAAAGGTCAGATTCGACTTGCCCTGTGATTGCAAGCACCGGAACGCGGTCCAATTTGGCGTCATACAAACCATTCAGCAAGTGGATGGCTCCTGGGCCGGCAATGGTGAGGCAAACCCCGAGTTTCCCCGTCAATTTGGCATACGAGGCCGCAGCAAGAGCTCCCGCTTCTTCATGGCGGACTTGAATGAATTTGATTTTGTCTTGCGCTTTGCGAAGCGGTTCGATAATGGAATTAATCGAATCACCCGGCATGCCGTAGATGTGATCGACCTCCCATTTGATCAAAAGGTCAACGAGCGTTTCTCCTGCGGTTTTTCGAAACATGTTTTTCCTCCTGTGTCAGTGTGTGTCACTTTTTTATTGTGCGCAGATTCAGGCAGATCAATCATGAGGAAAAGAGAAATAAAAAATGCCCCAAACCTTCGCTTCCTGGGGGCACATTTCTCGGAAACAATGGATAGGATAATGCGACACACACCGCCCGGGCTTGGTCAGTAATCAGATCAACGGCCTACCGGAGTAATTGAATCCCTTAGCGGGTGGAAAATGTCCCAGAAAACGAAGTTCACTGTAACTGTTGGAATAGAGCCGTTTTAGCTCAAAATCCCATGACCTGACCCGATAGAGACTTATGGTTGAGTGTCTGGTTGTGCATTTACGGGCAAGGCTTTGCCTTCAAGATAAACAGCCGCAAAAGCTTGAGCAAACGCCTTGGTTGATCGATATTCCTCTTCCATCGTATTGTCGACACCCCCGATTTCAATCAGGATGCTTCGCGGTGAAATCGACTGATTGTATTCTCCGTTTCCTTCCTCGTGATTTTTGACAAAAACCCCTTTGGAAACGCCGGGATATAGTTTTTCCAATTCATAGTGCAGTTGAAGTGCTAATTTCTTATTCTCCTGCCAATGGGGGTTGAGTGCGCCGATAATAAAAGAGATTCGAGCATAGTCTTTGCCGTTTAAGCTTATCGTCGTTTTTTTTCGCCTTCGAGAGTCCCGATGGATGTCGATAAAGTACTGCAGATTCCCATTTTGTTTCATGGCGGTCAGCACCGTCTTTCTGGAGGCCTGATACAATCGGGGATAGTAGACGCCTGTGTATAATTTATTGGAAAACTGAGCGCCGATCCCCATTTTTTCTAATTCTTCTTTTAGCTTTTGCCCCACCGATCTGACGCTGATTTGAACGTCATAAGCTTGGTCAGGATTAGTCCGATGGAGTTCCGGCAAAAAGGACTCCGTATAATGCGTGTTGTAAATATACACGATCTTGTTTTTGGGAGACTCTTCTTCTGGCTTTGTGGGTGAATTCACGTCGTTATTCTCTTCATGAGGGGGCACTCCCTTGTTCGGATGGGGCTGAAGATCTGCGGGAGGGGGCAAATCCACTGGGATATCGGTGTAGTCTACACCTTTTCCCGCCGCTACAATGTCCGTGTCAAAGAGGTCAAACTCCGGCAATTCCCCTCTGAGAAACGTTCGCGGATCTTTCAAATTGACACCTGTCACCAATTCCGAAACCAACGCTTCCCAAGCTTCATCTTTCAATGGTACCCGAACAATAGTAAAAAAGTAGGGGATCTCTCCGAAAGCATGCAACAAACTTTCCTTCGAAAGAAGAGAGGTCAGTTTGGACAATTCGGAATGGGAGACGTTTTCGGTCCGCAGTTCAGTAAACACTCCAAAATAGAAAAACATCAAAGCCAGACTGATAATGATATAGACGGTTCGTTTTACACGGTATTTGAAATCGTTTTGAGACAACCAGTTTTGCATCTTCTCTCCCCCCAGGCTGCTTGTCCATATGAAAAATATGCAGAGAGGGGAGGAGTAAGAACTGCATATGGAATCTAGAACCTATTGATTCGTTGATGATAGAAGTATGACTAGACATGAGCTTACCTCGAGAACGTAGAACCACACACGACGGGATGATGACACATCCATGAAATTCGCCGTTATCCGAAACGGAAATCGATTGAGAACGATCGAGATCCCACGGATTTGACCTATACCGATACAGATTGATATTTGGTATGCAGCTTTTATCATCCAAGGGATTGAGGATGATTCTGACTTTGGGTTGGACAGCAGTAAGGGACGGACACGGATCATTTTTTGGATGAAAGGGAAAGGGAAAAGGTGTATCATCATCTAATCTAACCGTTACAAAATATTTATTTTGTAACGGTATCTAACTGATACAACTTCATATGTTTCACTTGCCACACACCGCAGGTTGTCGCGTTGAAGCCCCTGGTAAAATAGGCATTATTGACCGCTGTGCAATACCTTCCACACCTGCTGATCACGTTATTTTGCAGCGATGTGGATGTATATATTGACCGCAACTGTCGGCGTTCTATCCTGATCGGTGCCAATCTTGGTCGAGCCGTGTTCGGGTGCATAGGATTCAGATATCTGATTAGAGTCGGTGACTGGGATCCGGCTCGCTTTTTTCTTTTCTCTGACCCCTCTCTGGAGGTCAACAGCGATTTTATTGTATCGGATCAGGGATACCAGTTCAAAAATGAGAGATATCGGGAGAAAAAAAACCGGGTTTTTTCTTCTCCCGGAACCTTCAGATAAACGGAACTACCAGTTCTCATCTTTCTCATAACCCCATTTTATCAACAAGGGTCCCACTTGTTTTTTCAATGTTTCCTTTTGCATGTCATTAAGTTCTGTCTTCCAGTCACCGATCCTCCCTCTTCGGTATGTCTTGGACTTGTCAGGAATTGCATTGCTCATCATCATATGAATAACGATCTCCTTCATTTTTTCATTCATCGAATTACCATACAAATAATCAAGTACTATTCTACAGGTATTGAAACGGGATTTTTGATCTCTAACCAGATCTTCATAACGGAGGACGAGGATACCAGGGATCTCCCGCCAAGGGAAATGGTGTCGAAACTCCTCGTAAACGCCGGGATAATTACATTTAGGATGTTGCACACCAGCAATCAAATGCGACACCAAGTCCTCAAACCGACGGTTCAGATATCGATCATAAAATGAATATAATGGATGCTCGTGTTTATCATTGATGATGAAATGGGCATAGGAAACGACGATGTCCCTGAAATCCCTGTATACGAAAATCTGCTTGACTTCACATTCTTGAAGAAGCCGATGATTATTCTTACTATACTTAATATGACCACAAACCAATTCACCCGGCAACATTTTGTGCAGTTCATGTATATTTTGAGGATTTATCCACGCTTGACATGATGTCGCAAATCGGATCTCAGGAATTCCCGCAACTAATTGTAGCATCAAGTGGGTTCCACTCTTCGGCACAGTGTTAACCAATATTTTCGGATGATTTTTTGACAATATTTCTTCCTCCAATCCGGTTTTTTCGATATATTATAAATAAATCGATTTAAATCTGCGGAATGATTGATAAATTTAAACTACTACTCTCCGCCGATCAACATCGTAACCGCTGATTTCATTACCGACGACTTCTCCGCCGGTGTGACGGTCCTAGTCGCTGAATAGATTTACCACTACCATGTCTGTACCGGCGGCAAGGCATCGGCCCGGCGGAGTGACGCGACGATGGCTTCTTCTCCGACAGGGAGCTACGCGCCCGCGTCCAGTAGGGGACGGAAGCGGATTGCGGCCCAAGGAATGTACGATTGGACATGGCAAATGGATTTTGGATCTGGGCAAACCGTTTCGGGTTGTTTCTGTATATCAGGCGCGCTCTCATTTCGATCGGTTCCCCGCTCCGATAAAAGTTATAACTGCATGGGAACGTCCGGGAAGGATGGTATCCCATTTCTGACAACTCCCGGCTATATTGATCGACAAGAAGGTGGATGGGGTGCCTCTGGTTAGGAAGCATACCTTTGATCACTTGCGAATAACGAACCCGGGTAAACCATGCAAAATGATAAAAACGGAGGGGTTGGTCATTTACCAGGAATTTACCATTTTTGAGAGTGATCTTTCTGTGGTACAAATTCCACTCAGCCACGTTATAACCGGGGTGTTGCAAAATGTGGACATCAAAAAAAACGGGAGCATGATCCAACCATCTTTGGTCACCATAGATTCCGCGGTCCGTATCATCATAACACATCCGATCGAGTCTTTTGGTCCACCAATTGAGAAACCGCATGGATTCCCTGGTTCTTTTCAGGGCGATAAAACCCGAATTATAGAGGCCAACCTTATACATTCGAAGCTCATCCTGCATCGAA
>NZ_JANRHH010000020.1 GCF_030433435.1 Polycladomyces subterraneus | reverse complement strand
GAATAACGAATCCGGGAAAATCCAGCAAAATGATAAAAACGGAGGGGTTGGTCATTTACCAGGAATTTACCGTTTGTGAGAGTGATCTTTCTGTGGTACAAATTCCACTTCGCCACGTTGTAACCGGGGTGTTGCAAAATGTGGACATCAAAATAAATGGGAGCAAGGTCCAACCATCTTTGGTCTCCATAGATTCCACGGGATAGATCGCGATAACACAACCGATTGAGTCTCTCGGTCCACCAATTGAGAAACCGCAAGGATTCCTCGGTTCTTTTCAGGGCGATAAAACCCGAATTGTAGAGACCGTGCTTCAATATTTCAAGCTCATCCTGCATCTTTTCAAGCTCATCCTGCATCGAAGGGTGCGTGATATGCGGAGTTAATATAATGGGACTCTGGTCCAGGACCTGGTTGACCTCATGGAAGGGGCTGAACACTTTCGTATCGGTATCCAGATATACCAACCGGTCTTCCGCTTGAAAAGTACGTAGCAGATAAAGGAGCAACCGTGGTTTGAGGGACCAACAACCCTCGTTGAGTTTATGTTTGAACATGTGTCGGTAAAAATCGGGATGGCCAAGATTTTTAGCTAGTACGATATGATCAAAATATTTGAAATTCCGGGCTTGCTCGGGGATTTTCTCTTCCACCACACAAACAGCTATGCCTGCATTGGGGTGAAGCTCTTTGACGGATTTGGCCATCACCATGGCCATATGGATCCGATTTAAAGTCGTTATGGTACAAAAAATCATCCGACTCACTCCTGATTGATCATATTGATCACACCGCAGTCAACTGAGCATTAACTCAGTTCGTTATATTTTAGTCTTTATCTCCGGATCTCCGGCGCATAACGTCCCGCTTTCTCCCGTTCTCGTTGCTTGGTCTTCTTCTGTTTTGATTTAATTTTCTTTTCGGATTCCCTCCTGAAGTACCAACTAAGTTTTTACACTCTATTGTTCCACATTTTTTCCCAAAGGGTTTTATCTCCGTCTAATTAATTCAAATATTTTTTTCGCAGCTACCGTGCCTATTGGTGTGGCCTGTTCTCTATCTGCCGTCGAAATCTGAGCAGTTTTTGCAGCTCCTCTTGTTTTATCTCGGATATATTTTTGGGCATGCTTGGCAGATGGCTTCCCAAGGCAAGAAAAGCACTATTGGACAAGGCAAAAGGATTCTGGATCTGGACAAACTTTCCCGGATTATTTCTGTAATGGATGCGTATTCGCTTGTCGATTTGTTCCCCACTAAGAAAATAGTCGTAGCTCCAAGGCACCTTCTTTGAAAAATCATATCCGATCTCCACAAGCTCCCGAAGATAGTCGCTAGCAATTAGAAGGAATTGTTTCCGATGATTCGGGTTCAATTCGCGGGCTTTATCAATGTAGGAAATCCTGAAAATACTTGAAAAATGGAAAAAACGAAGCGGATGACCGTTGATGGTAATTAATCCATTTTTTGTATCGATCCTTCTGGACGATATGTTCCACCATGCTGTATTGTAACCAGGATGCCGTAAAATACGGACATCAAAAAAAATCGGGGCAAAATCCATCCATCTCTGGTCCACGAAGATTTCCCGCTCAAGTTCTATATAACATAATTTATCCAGTCGTTCGTTCCACCAATGGAGAAACCGGAAGGATTCCTCGGTTCTTTTCAGGGCGATAAAACCAAGATTGTATATACCGACTTTACTGATCCGAAGTTCATCTTGCGCCGAAGGATGCGTAAGATGCGGAGTCAAAACGATGGGACCCTCGTCCAACATGCGATCAACTTCGTGGAATGGGCCGAATATTTTGGTATCGGGATCCAGATAGACAATTTTGTCTTCCGTACTATACAGTTTGAAAAGATAATGAAGAAACCGCGCTTTGACAGCACAACAACCCTCCATCACATTATGCTTGAACATGTGCCTGTAAAAAAAATTGGCATATCCTATATCTTTGGCTAGAACAATATGGTCAAAATGTTGATAATCCCGGGCACTCATGGGAATTTTCTCTTCAAGGATACATACGGCTACTCTTGCCCCTGGGTTGTGTTTTTTTACGGACCTAGCCATCAACATGGCCATAGGTACATACTGGGTATTGACCACTGTACAAAAAATCATGTTTCCTCTCCTTCTCATCACGGTAGTTCTTTTTTTAAGCGATCGATATATTCTTCCACCGCTGTATTCCAATCTGACAACAACCCAAATCCTTTTATTGATAAGTTTGCGTTTTTGATCATAACACATAGAGGTGCAGGTGCTTTCCGTTTAAAAAAATCGGAATCCACAGGATGGATTTTGTTGTTTAAACCAAAAGTCCTGACGATTTTTTTGACATATTCATATCGGGTGGCACTGCCACTGTTCGAGATGTGATAAACACCGTAACTATCCGTTTCCATCAATTCGATGATCCTGTACGATAAATGACGGGTATACGTGGGGCATCCGTATTGGTCTGCGGCACTGTAAATCTCAGGAAAGTTCAGAGCTTCTCTGTATCTCTGGTATACAAAATTTCTTTTATGGTTTATGTTGCCGCCAAACAGCCATCCGGGGCGAACAATAAAGTAACGGTCACACCATTCTTTCGTTTTTTCTTCACCAAAGTACTTAGCCTTGGCATAAACAGTTTTTAAAACCACCGGATCGCTTTCTGTGTATTTTCTGATTTCATCCCCGAACAATGCACAAGTACTGATGTAAACAAATTTTGCCTTTACCTTTTGAGCGTAATAGGCGATGTTTTCCGTCCCGTATCCATTTACTTGAAAAGCATGTGCTCGATTTTCTTCACAGTAGTCTACATCTGACAGTGCTGCCGTGTGAATGACATAATCGGGCTTGACTTGAGTCATGGCGCTGCATACGGCATTCCGATCAGTGATATCAAGCTTTTGTCTATTCATTTTCACAATCACATAACCGGATTTTTCGCTCAGTACATCGGCGAAATCCATCGCTAACATTCCGTCAGCACCTGTAATGAGCACTTTCTTCTCCATTCACTTTCCTTCTCTCTATTTCATTCAACCGGTCCTCCGTTTTTAAGGCCCCTAGCAACCAGTCTTATGAGCCGAGGTATTCTTCCAACTGATCCAAACACACGGCGGTTAAATCCCGGTTTTCCTTATAAGCGCGGGCCCACTCGACCACCCGTTCGAGTGCCTCTTCCACATTCCATCTAGGACTCCACCCCAACTCAATTCTCGCCCGGGAAGAATCTAGTTTCAAATAGTGGGCTTCATGAGGCTGGCAGGATTTGTCCAGCTCAAAGTTCGCTCCTCCCCCCCACTTCCTGAATATCTCTTCCACGATCCAGCCGACAGGTTTGGCGTCGGTATCGTCCGGACCAAAATTCCACCCTTTCGCATATTTTGGCCCGTGTTCGTACAGCTTCTGCGCCAATAACAGATAGCCGCTCAAAGGTTCCAGCACGTGTTGCCAGGGCCGGATCGCTCCGGGATTTCTCAATTTTATTTTCCTGCCTTTAAGGAGAGCCCGGATGCAATCGGGCACAAGTCGATCCGTCGCCCAGTCTCCACCCCCGATGACGTTTCCCGCCCTGGCGGAAGCAAGTGCCACTCTATGGGACGAATAATCCCGGTTGTTGAAAAAGGAATTGCGGTAGGCGACGGTAACCAGCTCGGAACAAGCCTTGCTGTTTGAATAAGGATCATATCCCCCAAGCCGGTCATTCTCCCGATAGCCCCAGACCCATTCTTGGTTTTCATAGCACTTGTCGGTAGTCACATTGATAACCGCCCTGACCCTTTTTCCTTGCTTCACGGCAGTTCTCACTGCCTCAAGCAGGTGGACAGTGCCCAACACATTCGTCTCGTAGGTTTTTAACGGAGAATCGTAAGATTCCCGGACAAGGGGTTGAGCGGCCATATGGATGACAATGTCCGGATCAACAGCTAAAAGGGCCTCTTTCAATCTTTCTCCGTGTCGTATATCGCCATCGATTGAAGCAATCATGGAACCGATACTGGCCAATTGAAACAAGCTGGGGTTAGTCGGTGGGCGCAAAGCATATCCAGTTACTTCAGCACCCCAATAAGACAGCCATAAACACAACCAACTGCCTTTAAAGCCGGTATGTCCGGTCACCAATACTTTTTTATCTTTCCAGAAACGCGGTTCCAACCGTCTCACTTTTTCCATGGGGCTTGCCCCGATTCCCACAACTTTTCCAGTTTCATTTTGTCCCTCAAGGTATCCATCGGATGCCAGAAACCATAGTGCTTATATGCCATCAGTTGACCGTCCGCCGCCAAGTTTTCCAACGGCTCTTTTTCCAGCACAGTATCGTCTCCTCCGATATAATTAAAAACTTCCGGCTGCATGACAAAAAAACCGGCATTGATCCAACCGACATCTGCTATCGACTTTTCCTTGAATCGGGTCACAGCGTTATTCTCCGATAAACGTAAGGTGCCGAACCTTCCTGGAGGTTGAACCGCCGTAACCGTTGCTAGTTTTCCATGGGAGTGATGATATTCGAGCAATTCGACGATATTAAGATCGGAGACTCCATCCCCGTAAGTCAACATGAACGGTTCCTTTCCAACATAAGTTTGAATCCGTTTGAGCCGTCCACCAGTCATCGTTCCCATCCCGGTATCAATAAGTGTGACCTTCCAGGGTTCCGCTGAATACCGGTGTATGATGGCTTTACCATGTTTACTGAAATCAAAGGTCACATCAGAGTTGGATAAAGAGTAATCGGCAAAAAATTTTTTTATATAGCCTCCTTTGTACCCCAAGCAAAGAATGAAATCATTGAAACCGTAATATGAATAAATCTTCATAATGTGCCATAGAATCGGTTTTCCACCAATCTTCACCATCGGCTTCGGTTTGGAATGGGTCTCCTCACTGAGTCTCGTTCCATATCCACCTGACAGAATAACCACTTTCATTTTATCGGTTGTCAATTTTCTAATACCCCCATAAAGCTCGATCTTTAGATATGTTATGCACATGAAATAAAATGTTTTTGGTCATACGCTTAATATGAATAAATTCCGCTATTAGCAAGAATGATCTCGGTCTATAAGCTCAAAATAGGAGCGGCCCCGAGACTGAGGGGGTGCTTCGTTTAATTGTCATTACTATTTATGCGCCTATTTAGAATCATCCGTAAATTGCTCCTTGTCATTATCCTTTTTTTTCATTCCCGGTTGCTGGGAGCGGGCTATTTCACCGCCTGTTCCGGATTGTCGTACCGGCCACCAATTATGGCAGGGGTCTGAGTAATACTGCCACATTGAAAAAGCCACCCGAACAGAACAACTGTGGAACGAAATGGCTAAGGATTGACTTGTACCCTATGTGTGCATAGCGTGGTCGGGGGCCGATGTGACCACAGGTACGACTTGTTCTCTATGTGGGCATGTGGGAGACTCCTTCACGATTTGGCACTTGTCAGGGTTCAAGCGACTCATGGGGGCGTGAGAAATAGGCCCGCCTTCGGGCCCCGTACTACTCTTTCAGAGGAGCAAGGCTATTTTCTTGATGTTCTGGCACATAGCAGAAAAAGGAATTGCTCTGTTACTCTGGCAAGCCCCACATCCGTGTGTAGTGGAGTCAAACCGGAATAGTCAGGTTTCCGACGCCTAGCACCACGGCTTCCACTTTAAAGTCGAAGCATTCTTTCTGCCGTTTCAGACAAGCCAGGTAGGGTTTGGCGTTGTATACGTTTTCCCGGTGTAACGTATACACTTCTTCCACCAGGCATCGTTCGTAGAGAATGCTGCACAAATACCCGATGAACAACATTTTGAACAACATCACAGTGGCCACGCAGGTCCTCGCAGTATAACGGTCGGGTCTTTTCCGCGATGAACGAAAAGTTGATGGTAGAGTCAATCTTGCGTAACAAGTGATCTAGTGCGCCAAATCCTCGACATTGACCAATTCAATACTGCCTTGCCGTAGGAGTGGGTTTAAACATCCAATTTCGTCCTTTACCCTTGATGTAATCTTCTGATTTAGACAAAAAAAAGAGCTGACTTACTACCTTTTGTCAGCAGTTTCTTCTTTATCGTTTCACGTCCAGATTAAGTCAATTCTTAGACTCCATATTAAGGTCGATCGAAAAATATGGATATTCGAATCTACCAAGAAACTGGTCAATTCGAGAGCCGGATTTCTTGATTTGCCGCAAACACGTAGTAAAGTTGCTGTACCATAACGTAACTCGACATAGTTTACAACAATTTCAATCTAGCGGTAAATCAACGGAGCTGATCTGTTTGGCGCACATATCAAATCAGTGTACCTTCGATGTTTTCGGTACGTACTATTTCTTTATGGAGCGACACGAATAACAAACGGAACGGTAAACACCTTTCCACGGTGTTGGAATTCTCCCCACACTTTGAACACCCCGCTGTGAGGAAACTCCGCATGAAATTGCGCATCGGGACCTGTCGTGTTTTCATTCATCGGATGGACGTGCAGATATTCCTTGGCGCTCTGATCCAATATCACCACATGACCGATCGCTCCTAAATACGGTTGCAAATCTTTGATCGGTTGATTCGTTTGGGCATCGCTAAAAGAGAAGGTTAACATGACTGGCTTTTTCGCCTTAAACGGTTGATCAAAGGACAGCGTCACCTTCTTACCGTCCACCACTTTGGTCAGATTGGCATCCGGCTGAACCGGCCTTTCGGCCGGCTTGGGACCACTTACCGAGACAGTTTGCATTTGGGTGACCTGGGCTGCCCCTTTCGGTTGAAAATCAGCGAACAACCGATATTCTCCACCGGACGGGAACGGCACATTGACTTGGAATGATCCGTTTCCTTTATACTGCGGATGCAAGTGCTCAAAGAAAGATAGATCTTTGCTGACCACAATCAGATGCATCTTTTTTTCGTGATTGATCGCAAAATCCTGTACCGGTTTTCCATCCGGTTTCACCACTTGAATGGAGAGAGAAGCGGATTGCCCAGCTTTCGGTTGTTGCGGGGAAAATGACCAGTTCGTTTTCACCGCCGCCGTTTTTTCCATGTGATCGTGCTCATGTCCACCGTGCTGTTGGTGCGAAGGTGATTGCTGATCATGCGACATTCCTGTGCAACCCGTGACTGAAACGGCGAAAGCGATCGCGATCAATCCTGTGACCCACTGTCGTTTCATCCTGGTCGGCTCCTTCGTCTCAAAAGAAAAGATACTACTACATGATTATAGTAGTATCTTTTTACCAAGTCAACAGGAGCAAACAGATGTGCATATAAAGTACAATGGACATCGTGCTGATCAGATCTGCTATGACAGCGGCCAACAGGAGGAAACTGATCCCGGACCACATCCAATCCGCTATCGAAATTCTGGGAAAATCGGGTTTTCCAGAAAGCAATGCTTTCACACGCAGAACGTTTTGTCCTTCTTGGTCAAACCGCGGTATGACGGAAAGTCCCCCACTCGAGAACGCAGTCATTTTGTATAAAGCGGCAGCCACCGCTTTGGCCCCCACTTTTTCAGCTGCCCGACGGTCAGCCTCGATCTCTTTTTCCAAGCAATAACGCTGACAGAGCCGGAATACGACCGGTAGAAAAAAGAAGGCTGTGGCCGCTCCCGTCGCAAACACCATTTTCAACGGATCGCGCGCCAGACAGTGATGATATTCATGTTCTAACACAGCTTCCAGCTCTTGTGGATTCAACAGTTGGATCAATCCCGTGCTGACCCCGATACGTGAACGCTTCCATCCGTAAGTAAACGCCAAGGGTCGGATATAGTCGAACACGTCGACAAGAACTCCATACTTTTGCTGGAAACGAAGCAACACCGGATGAATCGGATGATTCACTTTCAAGGGCAGGAGTGTTGCCAAAAAGCGTTGGGTTTGGCGGACCATAGATCGAACACGCCAGATGAAAAGAAACACCCACACCACCAACAACGACGTGAACAGATAATAACCCCCGGGGATCTGTCCGCTCGAAAAGATGACACCACAACATCGGTGAACCCAATCGATGGCCGTTCGGATGACGGCATCGGTCGACAATACCCATACCGTCAACAGGGTTGTTCCGATGGCTGCACTGATATGAAGCAGAAGAGTAAAGGCGTTTTTGGTCAATCCTCCTCTCCCCTCTCCAACTCCCGAATCAGGCGTTTCAATTTTTCCAGCTGATCCGGTGTGCTGCCCACGGTATCCACGAACTGGGCGATTGCGAGCTCCCCGAAGTCGGAGAGTAAACCTTCGACGGCTTGGGAGGTCACCTTTTTCACCCACTCTTCTTTCGTATATCGGGGGCGATACCGGTGTGACCGTCCTTCTTTGATGCGCTCCAGCATACCTTTGCGTGTCAGGCGTGTGAGAATGGTTAAGATGGTGGTGTAGGCATATTTTTTCTCATCATTCAGCTCCTTGACAACCTCTTGGACAGTGGCCGCCTGTTTGTTCCATAATACTTCCATGACCCGCTTTTCCAAGGGGCCGAAACTTTTATCTATGATGGACCGAATTGTATCCGAGGACAATCTTCCTCCCCCCCTTTCTTCTTCATTTGAAATTAGTATATCAGATAGAAAACGAAAAAGCCGTCTCCGCGAAGGAAACGGCTTTCAACCATCAGTCGGAATTGGTGGCAGTCAGTGCGATGATCGCCGCCCCCATCAGCAGCAGACCGCTGATGATGTACGGTGTTTGGATTCCCCACAGATCTGCCGCCAAGCTCATGGCCAATACGGACAATCCGAAAGTTGCGTAGGTGAGACTGCCATGTGCTGCCAATACATGTGGCAATAACGTGTCATCCACACTTTTTTGCAACAGCGTGCGTTGCGCCGTTTCGCGCAATTGATACGGCGGGCCCATCAGAAGACAGAGGGCCAGCGCGACCCCGGGATGTTCGTTCCGCGCGTAGATGAGAATGAATACACCTGCGAGGAGTGACCCCCATCCCATCGCCCAGACAAGGTTGCGATCCAGATAACGGGAGAGGTGCACGACGATCATACCCCCGAGAATCATACCGGCGAAATAACTGCCGTTGATCCATCCCCACCATTCCGAACCCCGATGCAAGATGTCCTTAACAAAAACGAGAGTCAATGCCCCGACCCACACGCTTCCCGCAGCCGTGTCCAGAATATCTGTCATGACCAGACGGCGCAGGATGGGACGGGACCAGAGGGTTTTCCATCCGATTAGCCATTGTTCCCGCTTGGGAAGGCGGTTTTCGGCTTTTTCTCGTGGCTGTCCGGATTCGTTCACCCACTGCAGTGAGATCGAGGAAAACAGAAACATCCCAAAGGTCAGCCCGATCAATCCCCACACGCCCCACTTCGCCGACAACATCCCTCCCGCGATCCACCCGATCATTTGGACAATCTGATCGCTCGTTAGCAACCAACCATTCGCCTTGACCCATTGGGCTTCGGGTATCAAGCGGGGAACCAATGCGTTGCGGGTGGGTACCGTCCATCCGTCCAAAAACGCCATCATCAGAATGACGGCGAAAATCGATATCATCTCGGTGACGTGTGAAACCGAAACAGATATCGCGGCATACAAAGCGACCAACAACCCCGTCTGCCCCCATTGGGAAGCAGACAAAATTCCTTTGAGGGAGAAACGAGCCATGATGAGCGGAGCGATCAATCCGCCCACCAACATTGAGCCCACCCGCAGGAGTGGAACCATCGCGGCGAAAGTGGCCGAATGTGTCAGCTCATATAGATGGGAAACCACCGCCAGCGTATAAAACGCATCCCCCAAATTGGCTGCGGATTGACCGATCCACAACCAATGGAACGATCGCTGGTTCACGTTTGCCCTCCTTTTTAATTTTGTTTGTTTGGATGGGCACACGTGAATCACATCGGCCACTCAATCCTTTCATAAGATTTTGTTCCATTTTACCAAAAAACCTTACATGGAAGTTTCTTTTGTCCGTTGGGCACCAGGTGTGGATACCCTCACCATCACCCATGTGGCCAAGGCAGCAAGCAAGAGGGAAACTGCCAGGAAGTAAAAGCCCGCATGGTAATTCCCGGTTGCGTCCTTCAACATTCCCACGAACTTAGGCCCGAAATAACCGCCCAAATTACCGACCGCATTTTGCAAACCCATCACCGCCCCTGCAACGGAAACGGGAAATGCGGCCGTGGGAATGGCCCACAGCGGTCCATACGGAGCATACACGCCCATCGCTGTGATAGACAACAGAATCATCTGCCATAAGGGGGATTCCACCCATTGCCCCGCTATCATAGTGGCGGCAGCAATCAGCAAGGGGATCGTCACATGCTGAATCCGATTCATCCGTCGGTCGGACCAGTGGGAGTTCACCACCATGGCCACCAATGCGAAGACGAACGGGATTGCCGTCAACCACCCCATGGTAGCGGGATCTTTTGCAAAGGTGCCAACCACGCTGGGTACCCACATCGTGTAACCGTAAAAACCGGTGATCCACAAAAAGTACATCAACACCAAACCCCAGGCCAACGGACTGCGAATGGCATCGCTGAAACCACCCGATCCCGTCGGAACTTGCTTTTGCTCCCTTTGCAACTCTTCCATCAACTGTTTTCTCTCATCTTCTTTCATCCATTTCGCTTCGGTTGGACGATCTTTCACTACTGCCAACCAGACGAAAGCCCAGATCATTGGGGGCAGTCCTTCGATCACAAAGACGGTTCGCCAGTCAAAATACTTCAATAATATACCGGATAATGGTGCCATCAACATCGCTGAAACCGGAAGACAGGACATCCATATGGCGTTGGCTCGTGCCCGTTCCCGGTTGGTGAACCAGGAAGCCAACAAAACCAGCACAGCCGGCCATACCCCTCCTTCGGCCACGCCGAGCAAGAAGCGCACCCATTTCAATTGTGCTTCCGTTTGTACGAGACCGGAAGCCGTCGCCGCGCATCCCCACAGCAACATCAGAATGAAAATCAGTTTTCTCGCCGACCAGCGAGTGGCCAAGACACCGCCCGGTATCTGCAAGATCATGTAACCCCAGAAGAAAATACCGGCGATGTCCCCGGCCGCCGAAGCAGACAAATGCAGGTCTTTCTGCATAGCCGGCAGCAAGATACCGACATTGATCCGATCCATGTACGCCAGCATGTACATGACAAACGCAACGGGAATAATTCGTATCCACTTTGACGTACGCATCATGATCCCTCCCGATCTGGATTGATAACGCTTTCAACAAGAGGTAGCGAAAGGAGATCTCTCCCCTTCACACGGTTTGATATCGGGCGGCATAGGCAATCGCGGCCCGAATCGCTTCCATCATCGAGACCGGCGAGGCAAGATTCCGGCCGGCGATATCAAAAGCGGTACCGTGGTCGACACTGGTTCGTAGGATGGGCAATCCCAATGTGATGGAAACCGTTTTTTCAAAGTCGATCATCTTGGCTGCAATATGACCTTGATCATGGTACAGGGACAAAACCGCGTCATACGCTCCTTTCCGGGCAAAATGGAACACCGAATCGGCGGGAATCGGCCCGACAACATCCATCCCCTCCGCTTGCGCCTGTTTCACCGCAGGTTGGATGGCATCCAACTCCTCCCTGCCCAACAACCCCCCTTCACCGGCATGGGGATTGAGCCCTGCAACGGCCAGCTTGGGTGTGCCTCCTGTGAGACGGGACAAGGATGCATAGGATCGCCGGATGCCGTTCAGGACAAAATCCGGGTCCCCGATTTTCCGGCAAGCTTCCAACAACGACAGGTGACGCGTGAGAAAGAAGATTTTGACGTTCTCGACCGCAAACATCGTCATCTCCTGTTCCGCACCGGTCAAATCGGCCAACATTTCCGTGTGCCCGATGTACGGCACTCCAGCAGCCTTCAGTGCTTCCTTGTTGATCGGTGCCGTTACTACCGCATCGATTTCTCGTCCCAGCGCCAATTCGGTCGCTTTGCGGATGTACTCGTACGCCGCCCGGCCACAATCCGCTTGCACTTCCCCCATCCGCAATTCACCAATCCGTATGTTGTCTAGATCCAATACGTCCACGGTACCCTGTGTGTACACCCCTTCATCGGGATGGTGAACCCGATGGAAGCGCAACGGGCTTCCCATTCGCTCCCGTATCATCTCCAACACGGGGATGGACCCGATGACGAGAGGTTTGGCTGTTTCGTAAAATTCTCTCACCTGCAACGCTTTTAGTGTGATTTCCGGCCCGATACCTGCCGGATCTCCGATGGTAATGCCCAAAATGGGTCGTTTCTTTTCCATTTTATTTCTCCTCCCTGTCGTAAAAGCGCTTTCACACTTGTCAAAATGGCCGCTTCATCCCCGACGGAACCCCCTTTGGTGATGATATGCATACCCTGAAAGGGACCTCCGACTAGTTTGGCCATCACACAAAGCGGAAGAATCTCCCCCACCAACTGCAAGCCTTCCACTTCCAAGGCCTGAAGCGTTGTGAACGCAACTTCTCCACCAGACAGATACAGCCCGTCAAACGGGAAACGGTGAATCAGATTCACCACCAATCGGGCAACCGATTCAGACACGGTGTGTCCGTCGCACCGATTCGCCGGCACCCCATCGGTTCGCAACCCGACAACTTGGAACCGTTCCGTCAGCTCTTTCACACGGTGAACCATATCGGCTACATAGTCCTGGGCACCGTCCACCAAATGGTCCACGTTCACCGTCAACATTCCGACGGGAAAGGATTGCTCAAGATAGTCCAATTGTTTGCGAGCGGTTTCCGCAAGACTTCCAGAGACGAGTAGTATCCGTTTTCTCTCCGCGTTTTTGGCCGCCGCATAGGCTGCTGTGAATGGACCGGGGTCCACCGGCAGAACCGGAATATCCAACCCTGCCCATACTTCGGCGAGCTTCTCGATTTCCTCATCCGACTCGGCATCGCAGACGATCAGCCTGTGGCCGACTGCAATCAAACGGTCGAGTTCCCTCCGCAGATCCGTTGGACTTGTGTATTTCCCCGTCTCCAGTAATCCCACCGGAAGAGATGTCTGCGATTGGATCCAATCTACCACTCGGGAAGTCCTCACCGGTGTAAACGGATCACGTCCTGCTTCCGTCTGATGGACAGGCTCCCCGTATACGAACAGTTCGCCCCCTCTGGTGAACCGACCAGATTCAGGGAATGCGGGGACCACGGCAGCGATCGTCTCCGGCGGCATCACATTCAATACGGCTTCCGTCTCTCTGCCGATTGAACCACGCAGGGTGCTGTCGATCCGCTTGGCCAAGAGGGGGTGGCTTTCGTGACTGATGACCTGTTCCGCCATGCGTCGAACACGCAAACCGGCCTCTTCCGCCGGGAGCAATCGGGTAGCTGCGTTCCATACCACCGCGTCATGCCCCTCAAGCGGATCAGTGATGGAAACGCGGTGATCCGGCACAGACAATACCTTCCATCCTTGTTTGATCAACAGCACGCCGGTCGCATTGCCGCCGGTGATGTCATCGGCGATCACCACGAGTTTCCGCATGGACTTTCCCTCCGTTTTCGGCGATAAGCACCTCGATTCCCCACCGTTGGCACTGTTCCTGAAACTGCGCAGGAAGATGATCATCAGTGACGATCGCGTGGAATTGATCCCATTCGGCAAAAGTAGCCAGAGCCCGTTGACCGCACTTGCTCGCATCCGCCAGCAGGATGCGTCGGCGAGCACAATTCAGCATCGCCTGTTTGATCGCCACTTTGGACAAACTGTTGCTCATCGCCCCTTTTTCCACATCGAACGCGTCACAACCGATAAACGCTGTATCCACATGCAACTGAGATAACACCGACAAGCTGAAATGACCTTCCAAACTGTAGATTTGCGGCTTCAGTTCCCCTCCCGTCAACAAGACTCGGATCCCCGGCGCATCCACCACCTCGGAAGCGATTTGGATATCGTTGGTGATGAGAAACAAATCTTGAAACCGCTTCAACTCCCGAGCGAGGCGCAACGTTGTCGATCCCGCATCCAGAATGATGCTCTGTCCCTCCCCAATCAGGGTGACCGCCAGTCGGGCAATCGCCTCCTTCTGGGCCACGTTCCGTTCATCCTTCCAACCGAAAGGATGTTCGCGCAGGTTGTCCTGACGCAACATGGCGCCCCCGTGGGTACGGATAATCTTTTGTTCGGCTTCCAGGATATCGAGATCGCGGCGGATTGTCATCGTCGAAACGCCGAATTCCTCGGCGAGACGGTTGATTTCCACCACGCCTTCCTGCTCGATGATCTGCATGATCTTCTGCCTGCGTTCGGCAGACAACATAAGTGATGTCCTCCTGACCAAAGTAGATGTGAAAAAGTAACATAGATTATGTTTGATATCGTTTATTTATGTTGCTATATGTTAATTCATAATATAAACGGATGATTCGTATTTGTCAATTATTTTCATACAATCTCGCAAGGAAAATGGAATACGCAATCTAAATAATACGATTAGAGGAAGTTGAAATATCTTTGAGAACCCGGATCAGGAATGGAGTTTGAAAAATGGAAAAACTCAGGATATATGGTAACGCACCTTTTACTGTAGCTGTAATTCATGGCGGCCCAGGTGCTTTGGGAGAAATGGCACCCGTGGCTAAGGAATTATCCTATGTTTGGGGAACTTTAGAACCATTGCATACTGCAAAAACGGTAGAAGGGCAAATTCGAGAATTGAGGACCATCCTAAATAAACATGGCAACATTCCTATCACATTCATTGGTCACTCATGGGGAGCGTGGCTAAGCTTTATTTTTGCAGCATATTATCCCACATTCGTGAGGAAATTGATACTGATTGGTAGTGGTCCATTTGAAGAAAAATATGCTTCGAAGATAATGGAAACTCGATTAAGTCGACTGAATGAAGAAGAGAGGTTACAAGTCAACGCTTTAAGAAATGCTTTAGTCGATCCCAGTACCAAAGAGAAGAATAATATCCTGGCTCAATTTGCAAAGTTAATATTTAAAGCCGACTCTTTCGATCCTTTATTTTCTATTGACAACAAAATAGAGGTACAATTCGATGTCCTTCAAAGCGTATGGAAAGAGGCTAGTGAACTGAGAAAAAGCGGAATCCTTATGGAACTCGGCAAACAGATACAATGTCCAGTGGTAGCTATCCATGGTGACTATGATCCACATCCTTATGAGGGAATAGAGAGACCATTATCCGCAATGATTGAGGACTTTCGACTTATTCTATTAAAAAACTGTGGACATTACCCTTGGATGGAACGAAATTCGAGGAAAAAATTTTATAAAATACTTAATAATGAGTTAATTTATAATTGAGCCGTCAAATTAAACATCACAAGCGAACGGAACGTGCCGTCCGACATCGCCCGCCCCGCCAAAATCACCGGCCGTGGTCCTGTTTACGCTAAGCCGAAGCTGTTGATCCGCCATCATCCTTCTGCCGTCCCCGCTTGTTTACAGGTCGTATTGCACTCCCTCCAGCAGATGGATGGCGCAATATGCATCGTATATCATGTCAGTCAATACCGCCGTCTGGATCAGTTCCTCCTGAGATAGCACATGGGAGATCAGGTGTACCACGCGGTCGACTGTTTCTGTCAAAGATTTTTTCAGTTCCGCCAACTTGGGATGTTCGATTGTTGCCAACTTGCTGCGGAGATCTTGAACGAATGGGGCGTCTTCCCCTTTTTGTAGCGTTTTCGACACATCCAGCGCTTGGATGTTGACCGTCCCTTGCCAAAACGTAGGAGCCACTAAGCAACGCAGTGTTACATACTTTTTGCTCAGTCTCATCATATGGGTTTAGACTTGTACAACGGGTGTTTAAGGATTACACTTATAACGACGTACGTATTTGTAATGAAAGGGGATGCATTTGACACAGGTAGAGCGGTTGTTGGCGATTGTGGAACACCTGAAACAGTATGGGAAGATCAGTATAGAGCAAATCTGTGAACGCTTCGGCGTTTCTCGCGATACGGCCAGGCGCGATCTGGTCAAGTTGGAAGAAGACCGCCTGATCGTCCGTGTACGGGGAGGTGCCATCCGTCCAACATTGACTCGTGAGGCTATTTGCTATGAAGACCGTGCCCATCATGAAGCCAAGCGGGCGATCGGTCGTACGGCTGCCGCTTTGATTCGTGACGGTGATCACGTGTTGTTTGATGCCTCCACTACCGTACAATGCGCAGCGGAAGCGGTCTATGTCCGTGACTTGGTTGCTGTGACCAATTCAATCGACATCGCCGACACATTGGGCAAAAGCGGCCGGGCCACCATCTATCTGCTGGGCGGACAGCTGAATCCTTGGCACCGAAACATCGTCGGTACGCAAACCGTGGAGATGCTTCGCCAGTACCGGGTGGACTGGCTGTTTCTTGGTGCATGCGGGTTATCGGGAGAGGGGTTGTCCAGTTCAAATCCGGAAGAAGCATTCGTCAAGCGGGAAATGATCCGGCGTGCAGACCGAACCGTGGTGTTGGCGGACGCCACCAAGTTTGGGAAGACCCTTTTTCACTCCGTTTGTTCCTGGGAAGACATCGATATCATCGTAACAGAACAACCACCGGATTATGCGTTTCGAAACATGTTGGAACAACACGACGTACAAATGTTGATCGCAACAGGAGGAGAAAACAGATGACCATTCGAGTAGGCTTGATCGGTTACGGTTTGTCGGGTAAGGTGTTTCATGCCCCGTTGATTCAACGGGTAAAAGGGTTGGAGTTGGCTGCTGTGGTTTCCTCCAATCCGGACAAAGTTCTGCGAGATCTACCGGATGTGGAAGTCTTTTCCACGACGGATCAGCTGTTGGAGCGAAAGGATATCGAGCTGGTCGTGATCGCTACTCCCAACACCCTCCATCATCCATACGCCAAGGCGGCGATTACAGCAGGCAAACACGTGGTGGTGGAAAAGCCGTTCACCATTACCACGGAAGAAGCGGACGAACTGATCGATCTGGCACAACAACACCGCGTTTTACTCAGCGTGTACCACAACCGTCGCTGGGATAACGATTTCCTCACCGTACGGCGGTTGATCGAGTCGGGTTACCTGGGGGAACTCGCCTTGTATGAGGCTCACTATGACCGTTATCGTCCACAAGTGCGTGACCGCTGGCGGGAGCACGACATTCCGGGTGCGGGTACACTGTACGACCTTGGTTCCCACCTGATCGACCAAGCATTGGTTCTCTTCGGACCACCCTGGACCGTCTGGGCCGACTTGGCAGCGCAACGGAAAGGTGCCCAAACCGTGGATTATTCCCACCTTGTGTTGGATTATGGACGGTTGAAGGTCGTTCTCCATTCCGGATCACTGGTCAGAGGAGAAGGTCCGCGTTTTCAGATTCACGGGGAGAAAGGAAGTTTCATCAAATACGGACTGGACCCGCAGGAAGACCAGTTGAAACAGGGAATGGCCCCCGGGGATCAGGGATATGGAGTAGGTCAGAAAGAGTATGACGGGGAACTCACCGTGGAGCTTGGCGGGTTATCGGTAAAAGGACGAGTAGAAACCCTGCCGGGAACCTATCATGCTTATTATGAAGGGATCGCCGAGGCCATCCGGTCGGAAAAACCGGCACCTGTCACCGCAGAGGAAGCCCGTGACGTGATCAAGGTAATAGAATGTGCCATACGGAGCCATCGGGAGAAACGTGTCGTTTCGTTTAAATGAAAAAAGGGGAAGCTCATCATTATAAAACCACAAATTTAGACTTTGATTTCCATCTCCCATATAAAGAAAATTGAGATAGAAAAGCCCTCATATGTACATATATGTATCCATATGAGGGCTTTGACCGTTTATTAGGCCTCTAATAAATTCATACCGTGGCGATTAAATGGGAGGGGGAAGGGTGATAAAAGGAAGGTTATTAAAACCAAATGAAGTTGCGGAACAATTGTCTGTTAGCCTCGTGACCGTCAAAAAGTGGCTTCGGGAGGGGCGTTTAAAAGGCGTTAAAGTTTCGGGAATGTGGCGTGTTTATGAATCGGATTTGGAAGAAATGATCCAGTAAGTGCAAGAAGAATCAGAGGAGGAACAACAATGAAAAAACTTATGATTGGCTGTGGTTCTGTTTTCGTTCTTTTCTGTCTGTGGGTGCATGGTGTAGCGGCAATTGGCGGAGGATCAGAAACAAACACCACACCGGTGGCCCAAACCGGTGATCCGGTTGACTCAACCGGAAACATAAGTGAAAAGAAAGCGGCGGCGAAAATTGGGGATGTCGTGAATGCGGGCGATCTTTCATACCAAGTCGTCAGCGTTGAGTCCAAAAAAGTAATCAAAAATCCAATGGGCGGTGAATACAAACCTGGCGCAGGCCAATACCTTGTCGTCGAGGTGGAAGTGAAAAACAACGGTAAGGAAAAAATCACGATGGATGCCGCATTGACTAAGTTGAAAGATCAAGACGGTGCGGAATATGAAGCTGATCCGACAGCGGATACATGGGTTAATGGAACGGGCGGTGATACGCTCGGGTTCTTCCTCAAACCGATCAACCCGCACGCTACGAAAACGGGAAAAATCGTGTTTGATGTACCGGAAAAACCCGTTGAGTCCTTTACCTTTATCGGCCAAGGCGGTTTCCTCTCCGGTGAAACGGCAGCAATCAAACTGAGTAAGTGAATAGTTAAATAGAGCCGGTCGCGTACCGGCTCTTCATATATATGGACTCATATGGAAAATGAAAGGAGGTCTTTCCTTGGTATAATACCGCACTATCGTAATCAGTGCATACATAATTTTCTTTTGCAACATGGCGATTTCGTATCATCACGCATTGGAGTTTTTTTAAGGAATGGTCGGTTTTCCCGGCTTGTTTGCTCACATGGCAGTGATCGGAGTGGACACGTTTTTCGCGGTCTCCAGTCTAGTGATATCCAATGCTATCACTCGGCAAATCAAAGTCGGGATTCCCGTTTGGTTTTGTTTTGCGTTTGGGTTCGCCTTCACTGAGTGATCGAATGTGCGCGCTTGTTGGGATGATGGATGGGAGGGAATAATTGCGGGAAGCGCTCCTGTGTTCGCTCTCCTCTGTATCAAGTTATTGTTAAGCTGGATGACAGAGAATAAGGAAGCATTCGCCACCAGCATCTTAAACCTTCATGATGTCGCCATCATGATTGGTAATTGGTTAGCATATGTTCGAGCTCTTCGATCGTGTTAGGCAAATGGCTCCAAGTCTGTCCAAGGCAAATCTTTTGAACAGCTCTTTTCGATATCCCATAGGACTCGTAGTCCTTTGCGATAAACCGCAATTTGTCGCCCTTTAGGTATCTTAACCTTATCTCGATTGCCTGCTTTTCCGTAATCTTTGATCTTCCGTTTCCTTCGTCTCTCATGGCATTAGACATTTTCTCGCGATACTCTGGCGTTCTCATGTATTCCTTTTTTAGTTCGATCATCTTTTGGCGATAGTTTTCATCTTTCCAAGCACTATTTGCAGACATTTTTTTTGCGGGATTCTTCCGAATGGGTTTTACCGTAGAATGGATTACCCTTCCCACTATGAAGTCCGGATAACTTCGCTCGGTGTTCTTCGGATATCTTTCTCCCCAAAGCGTATTTGTTTCCTTTGTGTATAGAAATAACCTTCGAACGGAACCTCTCGTCTTTCCATAGGCGTTTTAATGTCTTTCTCCCCCGCTCGGAGTGCTAGGATAAATCCTTTCTTTTTCGGAACGCCTCGGACAAATTTCTTCTCGTTTCATCGGATCGCTTTTTGCCTAAGCCATGTTTATTGCCTTTCATTTTCTCGCTCAACTTTTTTAACCTGATTGGATCATGAATAAATCCAACTGTCCCATCTCCGCCGAGCGATTTGTTATACCCGTTTCGGAAGGAATCGTACATCTCGATAAAGTGCTTTTCTGCGGAGCCATTCGGTTCAATATCTACCGTATCGAATCGCTCCAAAATCTCTAGCGCCATCTTACTTTCGCCATATTTGTCCCAGGCGTTTTGTAGTTTTTCATTAGGGTGTACACCGTTCCTTAACATCCAAACATGAACACGCCATCTGTTTTCAATATCCACCGACATTCCAATGTACCGCTTGCCATTTGCCTTGTTAATGATCGAATAAATGCCGATGGTCATGTTATGATCAATCCCCTAACAGGAATATAACATGCCTTCGGTCATGAGCCGAACACTTAGCCTGCCAATTTTAACCCGGTTTGCACTATGCGATTGCTCGCATAGGGGGCAATAAAGGCCGAGGATATTGCGTTTGCCCTGATACTGCCCTTTGTAAAAGTCGATTGTTTCCTTGGTCAGTGTTGGGTTGTCCTCAAGCAGGAAGTGTATACGGCATATGCTCTTTTGCGGGTTGTCTATCTGGTCGATGAAGTCCGTTTTGATGAAATGCCGTGGCCCCTGCGGGTTGCAGTTCATCCATATTTTCGCGCCGGGAACCGAACAGCGCCCAAGCATTTGGTTAACGAATGATTCCGGGAACAATGCCGCCTCGTCTGCGTATGCACCGGCAGCAGTCATCCCTTGCAATACGTCCTGGGCTTTCTCATTGCTCGCCCGAACAAGTGGTATCTGTTTGAGCCTATATCAATACGTCCCTCCACCCGGTTGTAACGGTAGTGGACGCCTTCCTCGAAGCCCATACCCTCTAGGATCTGAAACATGGGCGTCAGGACGTTCCGCTTGAGTGCCCCGACAGATCGACCGGCCACAATGAAATCCTTATCTCGAAAGTTGGTCATGGACCAAAGGATGAATGAGAGGATCATACAGACGGTTTTTCCCGCCCGGATGCTCCCGTCAGCGATAAGGATTTACTTCTTCTCGTATGGACTACCCGGTCGCCATCAGTAAAGGATACGTTTTTGCTTCTTGCTGAATGGCTTCCACGGGAAGGGTTGTAATCTCTTTTTCACCCTCCTTCTCCCTTTTTTGGAAAATGATCTATGAAAGAATTTAACTTCCGATAATGTCGGATTCTCGGAAGTTGACCAACTAGTCAGTTAGCCACCGCGTATCTATTTCAAAGATTGTTCATTGATATAGTTTTCGCGTTCGACTTATAATAAAAAAGTGCATCGAGCTATTGGTGGCGACGGATGTCTTCACATGGCATTGAACATCCCCTTGCCCTCGTTTTCAGGTCTCTCTTCTCGGGTAATTGCGGGGGCTTACCCCGCGCTTTTTTTATTCAGTTTCCTCTGCTGTTTCCTTCGGTGGCCGTTCGTCCTCGATCCCCTCCCACACATCGGAGGGATCAGCACCCAAAGCACGGACAAACTGATCGACCACCTTCTCGACCGCTTCGTCCGACAATCCCCGTTCCTTGCGCTCCAATTCACGCCGCCTGATCTCGTTCTCCTGTTCCTTCAGATCAAGTTCACGCTTCTCATGGATCTTGTCCCACATGGTCCCGATGACCACGGCTGCGGAATGTGGTGTGGCCTTTTGCAGCGTTTCCGGTTTCTTCAGATGATCCATGTATAGGTTGATGATCTCCCAGGCTTGATCGATGTGATCGGCTATTTTTTTGGGTTCGAAGTTTTTCCAACTCCTCCGAATCTATCTCCTCACACAGCCTCTTTACCGTGGAAGGAGATACCCCAAATTTCCGTGCCGTCTCCTTTTTACTCCCGCACGCTGATAATAGGCCCTGATTTCCTCACGGGTTTTATCGTCGATTTTCTTCCCGCGTTTACCCATTACATGGCCACCACCTCAACCTCAACCCCTATGAGTCACAGCAACACTGCAATAGAGAAACCGAACATAAACCCGATCATCAGTCCAAACCAGAACACAATGTTACCACTCTCTCAAACAAATGGCCAATCCGATTAATAACATTGTTGCTCCCCATGCCAGATTCTAACCAGTTGAAAATATTTCACCTTCCCGCCAATAATGACGGAAAGCATCAAGCATATGAGCGGCCAGCGCAATGTAAACAAAACCTAATAGGTACTCCATAAGAATCCCCCTACTCAGCAAAGGCAGTCCACATGTCTACGATCAGACCATTCCGGTAAAACTCATAAGGGAGATAACAATTTCCGTGATCTCCCCAGTTTTCGCCCCAAGAGTTGCGGACATTCAAATGTTCGCGCTCGTCATCATAGCCAACAACCAAGCATGCGTGGCCACCAAGAAACTCCTCAAACTCAGGAGACAGAACAGGAACCACACCAGTTTCCGCAACCTCGGGGCTTTCAAAGCTCTCATACACTTTGATACCAATTGCCACCGGGTAACCGTGATGTAAGCACGTTTTCATCTCTTTCAGGCTACGCACACGGTGATACGACACGATTTTGTATTTGCCCACGTCTGCTTCTGCTTTTGCGCTCGGATTTTGGGTAAACCGTCTAATGTCATAGGGGAAATCATTTTCCGGACACACGCCCAGCTTCCGCAGTACCTTCATACCATCACGCAACATTGATCAATCGTCCCCTCAAGCTCCCGCTCATGCCAGTACAGATAGAGCCGCGACAAGTCCGTGTTGTCTCCGTGCTTCATGGCGAAATAACGCCGCATCGCACAAAGAGCGTTCGAAGTACAGCTTCCTAACTGGCCTTGGTCATAGACCGGAGGCATATAGGGCCGCAAGTCAACTTTAGAAGCATGAGCGCGAGGATGTTCAAGTGACAGTGAATAATCTCGCTCGTCCGGTGTATCGAATCGCAGGGTATATTTTCGTTTCATTCTCTCCCTCCTCATCAAAAAGAAAAGAATGGTGGGTTGCTCGGGAATCGAATCCGAGGTCGTTGGGCATCTTTAGCTCCACCATGCAACCCATCGCTCATATTTGCCCGCTCAACCTAGCTCAACCTACTTGAACCGATATTGGATGATATTCGCTGCAACTACCGTATCCTTAATTATAGGAGTGCAAGAATAGAACGAGTCACTCACTCCTTCTTGTTCCAGTTGCTGTTTATTTTCAACTGCCTCTTTCAAATTCAACTCTCACAACATCGTTCCACCTGCTTTAAAAGGCACATTCCTTGTCCGTTATACTTAATCTCAGTCAATTTGAATCACGCCCGGTTTGTCCCATACCATCTTGCGAGTATTGTCCGCATATAAAGGGGAGCAAACATGTTGCCCCCTCCCTCTACTAAAACTAGACTGATGGAAGTCCACAACGGTAAAGATTCGTTGTAACCAACGATCTTTCCCGTCATATTTTGGTTGAAAAGAGGAACGGGCATGGGCAACCAGTCGGTTGTCGATGATTAGGAGGTCGCCGGGATTGATGTGAAAGCCGATACCGACCTGGGTCAACGCTTTCCGAAGTGTGTCCAAAGCCCATTTTGCATCCCTTCGAGTAGCTGTCATGGAGCTGAAATGGACACACATCTGCGGTTCCAGCCAACTCCCGGATAAAACGGGTAGATATACTGAGTAATCATCTTTCCCCATGTTAAAAGAGGAGGAGGGGAAAAGACGATACAACGGCTGCCGCAAAAGGGAAATCGCTGTGCTCGGTATGTCGTGAAGGACTTGGCGTATGGAAGCGGTCAAGGTTCGGGCAACGCCTTCGTGATCAGATCTCAAGCCGATCAACGCCAAATGGTCCGGCCTGTGAGGATGGAATCCATCTTCGGTATGGTAGTTCAGGTAATGGGAGCTGGTATTTTCTTGTCGTTTTTCCTGACCTTTAACCGGACAGATATTTTGGATGAGTAGTCCTTGTTTCTCATCCTCGTAAGCGATAGGCTCCCCCAAGAACAAAAGGAACAATAATAGGTTATACTCGCTAACAAAGGACGACTTTTCTCGGGATCGTCCACCGTCTTCTGGAGTGGGGGGCAAATCAGTATCAGTAGGAAGATTTCGAAACATCAACACACCGTAGTCATTGGGTTCTCGTCGGAAACGGACCAAATGTTTCACCAAGCGGGCAGGGAGATTCTGTGCCGCCACCTGCACACAGTTTAAGGTTTCATTATCCACCCGCCTGATATCCAAGGGTGGCAATCGGTCGATGATTTGAGAAACGGTCCGTTTCTCTTCCCCTGTTAACACCATGATGTGTTGTTGGAGCCCTTTCACATCTTCGGCATTTTGGTATGGTTGATCCGTCATATTCATACCTCCTTCGGGGGTTTCTATCCGTTTATACATAGGCATTATAGATGTAACGTCGGTTCATCAAGATCCGATGGTACATGGTTTTGTCAGGAAGCAAGCGGAAAGTGATACAAGCCGGGCTCGTATTGGCTTCCAGTATCCACAACTTTCCGCTCTTCTCCAAAGCGATATCGATTCCCAGCTCGCGGATCCCCGGAAAATGGGCATCTAATACCTGCGCAGTCGCCAGGGACAATTGACCTATCTGTTGGATCATTTCTGCCACCTTTTTGTTATTGTTCAGGACGCTTCTTAAAACTTCCGGTACGGTGACGGGTTTCGCCCCCTGATGGTAGTTGGTCAGGAAACGGCCTGGGGCGGCGACACGTGTCACCTTACCGGAAACTACCCAACTATTCCTAGGTTTCTGCATGTAGATCCGAAAGTCAAAGGGACGGCCTTTGTATTGGGACAGTTTGATTCCCTGTTGGACCAAATAAGATCTGAAGGGACGTGTGAAATTCTGAATGTACTTCATCAGGTTCTCCTGCGGAACTAGTTGTCTTTTGGTGCCCATAATGACTTCAAAAAGATTTTTCGATGTCTTCCGAACACGAATAATCCCATACCCTCCGCTCCCCTTGTCCGGTTTGATGAACACCGTGTAATGTTTTTTCAACATGTCTGTCAAGGTTTCTTCATTCAACCACCGGGTCAGAGGGATATGCTTACGTACCAATGGGCTTTGGATCATAGCGCTCGTCTTCAAAATTTTCCCCATTACTCTTCTAACCGGCAAAGTTATCACCTTTTTCAAACAGTTATTCTATTTCCTTATCATATGATTGTGTTTAGAAAAAGGGATGAATGGATGTCCTAAAATTAGAAAAAGTGTATGAGACTAATCTCATACACTGAGGCTATTGACAAACCCAGCGGAAAAACCGCTGGGTTTTGTATAGGTATTGGAAGAAAATAGAGAAAATCAGACAAAGATCACGGAGAAAGGGCCCGCCTTCGGGCCCCTTGCTCCTCTTCCAGAGGAGCAAGACCATTTTCTTGATGTTTTGGCACACGGCAGTAAGGAGGCATTGCTCCGTTACTCTGGCAAGCCCCCTCATCCGTGCGTAGCGATGTCCGTGCAGTTCCTTCGCATCCGCAAAACTCCGCTCGATCGTCTCTTTCCTTCGTTTGTAGAGCACTTTTCCCCGCTCGCTTAACCGGTTTTGACGAACCCACTCCTTGGCATCTTCCCATACGTGACGGGTCATGGTTTTCACATGGTTCTTCGAACGTGTACACCGGGATAAAAACGGGCAATCCAGGCATGTTTGCGGATCGGATTTGTATTCCCGGTATCCTTGGCGGTTGGTGGTTCGGTAAGTCAGTTCATGTTTTCCCGGACATATGTATACGTCACGCTCAGCGTCGTACTTGAACTGCCATTTGTGAAACAATCCTTTTTGCGGGTGGAAACGGCGATGGGCGATGACGGCAAAGATCCCTTGCTCTTTTAAGGCATGGCAAATCGGACTCGTCAGGTATCCGGCATCCAGCGCTACGGCTTCCACTTTAAAGCCGAAGCGTTCCTTCTGCCGTTTCAGACGAGCCAGGTAGGGTTTGGCGTCGTGCACGTTTCTAGGTGTGACGTACACGTCCGTGATGAGGTTGTGTTTACCGTCTACCGTCCGGTGATCCAGATAGAAAAACCCTTCCGGTTTGCCTTCCCGCACCATGTAGCCGCTTTCCGGATCAGTGGTGCTGACGCGGATTTCCTTTTCTATCTTAGGGGTGTCTTTTTTTTTTTAACGGCCGCTTGCCGTGCGCTTCACGATCCTCGTCAATGGCACGATCCAATTCCTCCACATACTTCTCCGTGGACTGACGAACCATCTGACGGGTGAATTTGTTCTTGTTGGCGTTCGCTTTTAAAAACGTCGAGTCCGTAAACAGTTCTTTCCCCTCGATCAGTCCGTGGTTGATGGCTTGCAGGACGATCTCGTCAAAAATCTCTTGGAAGATGGTTGTTCCGTTGAATCTGCGTCGTCGGTTCTGGCTGAATGTGGTAGCGTGCGGCACCTTGTCTGTCAAGGAAAGTCCCACAAACCAACGATATGCTACGTTGACCCGCACTTCTTCCACCAGGCGCCGTTCGGAGCGAATGCCATACAAATACCCGATGAACAACATTTTGAACAACATTACCGGGTCTACGCAGGGACGCCCGTTGTCCTCGCAGTATAACGGTCGGGTCTTTTCCGCGATGAACGAAAAGTCGATGGTGGCGTCGATCTTACGCAACAAGTGATTCTGTGGCACCAAATCCTCGATGTTGACCAATTCGATGCAGCCTTGCTGATGGGAGTGGGTTTGAAACATATGATTCCGTCCTTTGCCCTTGATTATCTTCTGATTTCGAATTAAATAAGGTACTTCGTAAATACCTTTTGGGTTTTTGACTGTTCATAACCAATTTTTGTATAGAATGCATGAGCTCTTAAGCGAGTAGAACCTGAACGTGCACGAACGTAAGCACAGCCGTTATTCTTCGCCCACTCTTCACAACTTTGCATTAATTGTTGTGCAACTGAGGTGCCTCTATGGTTACTGTCTACTACAATCCCCCCAATTTCAGCAAATACAGGTCCATATAAATAATAAGTCTTATACGCATGTACCCAACCCACAATATTCTGGCCAACTTCCGCGACAAAAACAGCATGATCCTCATGATTCAAAAACCGCTGTAACCAGATACTAACTGCTTCTTGACTCGTGGGGTAATCCAACTGGCCTGACAAAGCTGCTATATAGCCAGCGTCTGAAACGTTAGCACATCTTATTTTGACATCCAATGAAGATCACCTCGCTAATATAATTTCGACAAAAATTTCGACAAAAAAAGACTGCTGACCTGCTACCTTTGTCAGCAGTCTCAGTGTATGAGACTAATCTCATACACTTTTTGATTATCTGGATTCTATCGGTAAATCCAACCGTGTTCTCTTAAATCAGATTTAATGCTATTGCCAGTTTATCCAATGCCCGTCTTTTGATCCGGTAATAGGTTCGCTTACTCCACCCAAGCTCATCGCAAACAATCATATCATCCGCGGACGCTCGATCCAGGTACCGCTTTTCAATCAAATACCGCTCATCCAGATTCAAGACCCACAATGCCCGCTCAATCTGTTGGAGTCTGACCATCTTGGTGGCCGGATGATGGCATATCGTTCCGTGGTGGATTGGTATTCGCTATGCCCACCACTCACCGATTCCTTATATACCGGAATGCAGGAGGGAAACAGATTCCCAAGGCCCTCCCGCTCCAATTGTCGTTCGTTTTCAATTGCCACTTTCAGGACCGGGTATTCCCGCAACAAACGCTCTACCTGCCACCGGTAAGACGGCTTTTTATATTTAACTACAGGCGCGTTTTTCGGTGCCGCTCCCATCTCCCACGCTCCCCTTTACTTGATTTAAACGGGCTTTATTTTGGTGCGTTCGTGCGTCCACCCGTTTCTTTTGACGCAACGATTGAACATATAGAGACCATTAACCGACAACCAGACACAACCCTTGCAATGGTTTTTAATTACCGGCACTTTCATCTCTGACGTCTCCCATCACTGACATGGTCATCACTCCTTATCCGCACGTTTCAAAAGTCTAGGTGAACATCTCGCCATTTGTTCCCGATACTCATTTATCCGACGTCCCTTCTCCATCATTCTTCTTCCTAGCGTTCCATCAATAAAATGGTTTTTCACCCTATATTTCATTCATCATCCCTCTCGAAACTCCACGATGATTTTTCGCGTCTTACTGTCGATCCGCATCGATTTCACTTGTTTATCAGCGTGTCGTGCTTTGATTTGCGTGGCCAAGGATTGGAGAAGAGTTTGCACCGCCCGGCCATTAACACGACCGGACGGAATCAGCACCCATGCGGAGTTTTTCCACACCTTCCTAGCCACTGATAACACCGCGTGAGGCCATACACTTACCCCCTCGGCAATGTTATCCCTGTTTGCCCTTGATACTTCCCGCGACGATCAGCATACGTCACACCAGTCGTTGGCCACGGAAAAACAACACTTGACAAATACCCTGACCGGCGTTATCGATATCAACCTTTGCCGAACGGATTACCAAAAGCGGTTAAATATCAGCTAAAACGTTCATGATGATAATGCACACCTAGGTTACCCACCTACCTGGGTAGTGCCCCTGGTTTCACCTTCTTGAGGACGAGGCTACACAAATGTGTGGTCTCGTCAGTCATTTTTATACCTATTAGACTAAGCCCAATTTTTGTCACCCCTCGATCCAAACCAACATAATGTTGTCACGTGCCTAACACCCATTTTTGCTCACCTTCAGGTGGGCTTTATCCACAAATTATTCACATTTTATACACAGCTCTGTACTAATCAGAGCATAGGATGAATATATTATTCTCAGGGTTAGTAATCCCGGTGCTTCCCTATGAGCTTCACATAAGCCGATCAAACGATCGGTTCTTTTCGCCTGTGGCTAATGAATTTTTTTCATTAATTTGGGTAAGACATTAATGAGGCTAAAAGTACATTGTTAAGGCCTCGATGCAAAGGCAGACCCCACCCCTGCCCGATGGGCGGGGGTAAATTTTTGAGCCCATTTTAATCAACAACATTTAACCGGGCACATATCCTGTTTATATCTCATGACGATCCCTTTCCTACCATCCCCGGTAGGTTTTTTTCATCATACCTGCCTCCCACCCTCTTCGTCCCTCGCTACTTCCCAAAACTCCACGATGATCATCCGCCCTTGCTTGTCAATTCTCAACGACTTAATGACTTAATAACTTACTTGGTTCCCTGACTTGATTCCGATAACTAAGCTCTGTAAAATGATTGTACGTTCTGCTATCAGCTTATGGGGATCTGGACCTGGACTGTTTCCAGTCCTTTTTTGTTTCGTCGATGATGCCTTAAATACCATCCCTCTACCGCTGCCTTAATCCGCAAGCGCAAACGCATATGCAAAACCCATCAGAAACATGCCGTTTCGCCGTCATTGTTGATCCACTTGAACACCCCGCCAAAGAAAAGCAGGAGGGAAAGAATGTTAAGCACTGTCGACCACCTCTTTTTCGGGTGTGTAATTGGTGACTGATACCAACACACACTCATCATTCGGTGAGTTTACGTAATGCTTCCGGGCGAATACCTCCATCACTTGCCGATCATCGGTCCATGCGATGCCGTTCAGCGCGTCCAGGATCGTCTTTTGCATGTTGTCGATGTCGCCTTCCTTCCCGTGTTTCCACAAGTAAATAACCATCTTCACGGCCACCGGGCCATCATACCGAGGAACCGTACCTGGGGTGATCGCTTCCCGCGATATGTCATCCGTGGGGCCGGAACACACCGGCCCGGAACTACGAATTGGATCATTCACCTTTCCTCCTTCCATACGCTCCGCTTTGTGCCGAAAATACCGCCTGGTCTCGGTTCCCTTTTATGTCTAAATCCATAAGCAGTAGAAAAACCTCAGCCGATTCTCTCTCGCATGCATTGGCAATATCCATTAACGAAAAACCTTCATTCCAAAGCCTTACAATGCCTGGAATATCGTCCTCATCCCAAATAACATCAAGATCCTCCAAGGCGATATATATATTCCGCCCTTGACTGCCAATGGTGTTACGGCAGCTGGTCGTCCCATGCTTCATCCGCTCCAGTCCTCATCCTCAAACCGGTAATTCAGATTGGGTTCACCACGAAGGACCACCGTGTAATGCTTGCACATCTCGTAAATCCGTGATCCGATGCCCTCATTGATGTCACAGATTTGGTCAAAGTCCCGCTCGGAGGAAACAAGGATAGGTAAGTGATTAAAGTAACGGTAGTTGATAATGGCGAAAAGCTGTTCAAGCTGAAAGTCCGTCGGTTTCTTCCGGCCTTTGAAAAGGTCATCAATGAACAGAACCGGAACACGCTGCATTTGTCGAACCCGTTCATCAAGATCCCCAAGGTTGTCTTTCAGTTCGTTGAAGCCTTCCACCCATGGGAAGTAGAGAACGCCGACTCCCTTTCTCATCAGATTGTTGGAGATAGCCATCAGCAGGTGAGTTTTACCGCAACCTGGTATGCCTAGAAAAGCGATACTGTTTTTTCGTGTCTCTTTGATCTCCTCGAAGTCCTCCACATATGCTTTAGCGTATGCATACGCCTGATGTATAAGTGAAGGACGGCCTTCAAGGGTGAAGTTGTCGAAGTCCAGCCGCTGAAACTCCTCAGTGATACGGCTAAACTTAAATAATCGTTGGGCTTTCTTCTTCTCGTGGCACCAGCCCGATCCCCCGAGTGAGAGGATTAAGGAAATTCAAGCGGAAATTGAACGGATAAAAAAACGGCGCAGGAAATGGCAAGAGGCGTTTGCAAATGATGTCATCACTTTGGAGGAATTAAGGGAAAGAACCCAAGAAGACAGGGAGCGAGAGGCACTGCTAAAAGCGGAATTAGAATCGATCCTGCAAACTGGCAGCACCACTCCGGATATCGCGTGATGAGTTAATAGAGGCATTAAAGAATCTTCGATATGTATGGAAACATGCTTCACGACAGGAACGAAAAGAAATGATCCGCGGCATCTTTTCTCGACTCGTCGTCGATAAAGAGCCTGGCGGATCATATAAACCAGTAATCATTAAGGATTTTGAGCTAGCAAGAGGAAACGTTGTAATTTCGTAACGTTATGGAAGGACTACCTTCCCCTGAACACTGGTTCCCGTTTTGTGAAGAATGCCTGAATGCCTTCCGCGGCATCTTCGGAGACGACCACCTTCAACATCTCTTCTATCTCCAAGGCTAGTCCTTCCTCCAGGGATTGTTCCAATCCCCGTCCCACAGCCCGAATAATCCCTCGCATTGCCAACGGTGCGGAACCCCGCGCCATGGAGGCGGCCAGCTCAAAAGCTTTTTCACGGAGATGATCGTGAGGGAAAATCTCATTGATCAGACCGCAGGCTTTCGCCTCTTCGGCAGAAATATGCTCCCCCCGCAGCATGTAATAGAGAGCGCGTCTTTTTCCTATCAGACGTGCCATGCGCTGGGTCCCGCCGTATCCGGGTAGAATCCCCCGTTTGACTTCCGGGAGCCCCAGCTTGGCCTGATCCGAGGCTACTGCCAGATGGCAGGCCATTTGCAGCTCGCATCCCCCGCCCAGCGCGTACCCGTTGAGGACAGCGATAATCGGTTTCGGAAAGTGTTCGATGCGAAGGAACAGATTGTGTACTTTGCGGATGACTGCCTCGGGACCACCTTCCGCCTGGCCGAACTCCGTCATGTCTGCTCCGGCAGAAAATGCGCGATCTCCGCTCCCCGTAAGGAGAATGACCCGTGTCGCCTCATCCTCTTCAAGGTCATCCAGAATCCGGCCCAACTCCTCCAACGTGCCCACACTCAGGGTGTTATAGGGAGGGCGGTTGATGGTGACCGTGGTGACGAAATCTCTGGTTTCTACCAGAAAATGTTTCCACATGCCCCTCACTCCTCCCGCTCCAGGATGGTGGCGATGGCCATCCCAAAGCCGATGCACATGGTAATCAGGCCGAAACGGGATTTCCGTCGCTCCATTTCATTGACCAACGTGGCCGTGATCCGGGCTCCGCTGGCCCCCAGGGGGTGGCCCAGGGCGATTGCCCCGCCGTTGACATTAACTTTTTCCCAAGGGGCACCGGTTTCGCGTTGCCAGGCCAGCACCACAGAGGCGAAAGCTTCATTCACTTCGAAGAGATCGATGTCCTCCAACCGCAATCCCGCTTTTTTCAACACTTTCTCCGTCGCTGGGATCACACCGGTCAGCATGATCGTCGGGTCCACGCCCGCAGTGGCGGTGGCTACAATACGGGCACGGGGGCGGATGCCCAGCTCCTTCGCCTTTTTGCGGGAGGCGATGAGAACCGCGGCTGCGCCGTCAGAGATCTGGCTGGAGTTACCCGGGGTGACAACACCGTCAGTCTGAAATGAAGGTTGCAAGGTGGCCATCTTTTGCAGATCAGTATCCTCCCGGGGAGTCTCGTCCATCTCCATCAGTCGCAAGTTTCCGTTCTCATCCTCCACCTCGATGGGCAGGATTTCGTTGTCAAACCGCCCTTCCCGTCTGGCCTTTAGTGCTTTTTGGTGACTTTCATAGGAAAACGCATCCAGTTCCTCCCGGGACAAAGCCCAACGGGAGGCGATCATCTCTGCGGAAAACCCCTGAGGAATGATCATATACCGGTCAGTCAGTTTTTCGCTGAAGTTGCCTCCGTCGCTCCCCATGGGAACACGGCTCATGCTTTCCACCCCGGCAGCGATGAACAGGTCCCCCATCCCCGCCATTACTTCGTGTGCGGCCTGATTCAATGTCTCCAGACTGGAACCGCACATCCGATTGGAACTGACGCCACACACCTCCACCGGAAACCCGGCGATCAGAGCGGCGAGGCGGCCGATGTTGTAACCCTGTTCGCCAATCTGGGTGACACAGCCCATTTTGACATCCTCCACCGCCCCCGGGTCGATTCCGTTTCGTTCGACGATGCCGGACAATACGTGCGCCGCCATCTCATCAGGCCGTGTCCGGCTCAGCATTCCCTTTTTTCGTCCCATCGGCGTCCGGACGGCATCCAGGATCACGGCGTCCTTGTCCTGCTTCATCCCGATCCCTCCTAAAAAGTGAACAGTTCGATTCCGCCGGAGACGTTCAGTTCGATCCCAGTGATGTAGCGAGCGTGATCCGAGGCCAGGAAACAAATGGCATTCGCAATATCCTCCGGTTCCCCCGGCCGTTTGAAAGCGGTGCGCTGGATCATTCGCTCCTTCATCTTGGGATTGATCATCTGAAAGGCTTCGGTGTTGATAATCCCTGGAACGATGGCATTCACCGTGATGTTATACCGCGCCCCTTCCAAGGCCATGCTCTTGGTGAAACCCAAAATGCCTGCCTTGGTAGCGGAGTAGCTCGCCTGGCCAAAACCACCCAGTGTGCCGGCCACGGAAGCCATGTTGATGATGCGCCCCCACTTTTGCTCCTTCATGATCGGCCAGACAGCCTTAGTGGTGTTGTAGGCACCGGTTAGATTCACCTTCAGGTCCCTTTCCCAGAAGGCATCATTCTGGTCTTCGATCTGGGAGACGTGATCCAGCGTCCCTGCGTTATTGACGAGGATGTGGATCCCTCCCATCTCCTCTTTTACGAGACGAAACACTTCCGCTACTTGCTCCCGGTTGGTCACATCCATGCGAATGGCCATGGAACGCCGACCCATTTTGCGGATCTCTTCGGCGGTTTTTTCGGCATACACTACCCCGGTGGATTGCATCACCTGGCTGATCGGCCCGTATTTTTCGGCGACTTCTTCGTTATTTTCGCTTTCCAGAAGGATATCCGTAATTACCACGTCGGCGCCTGCACGGGCCAGGGCGAGCGCATCCGCACGACCCAGTCCCCGGGAGGCACCCGTAACCAACGCCACTTTCCCCTCCAAAGAATACGTCATCCATCTTCCCCCTTCCACCTGCTGAATGAATGGTCAATCATTCAAACGCCTACCTTGGGCCTTTCGGTTTTCGACGGCGTTTCTTCAGCGTAAGCTCGCTCGATGAGTTCCCGGTAGCGCTTCTCGATTTCCTTCACCCGCACCTTCAGAGTCGGGGTGAGTTCACCGCCTTCGATCGTCCATTCCTTTTCAGCCACGAGTACCTTTTTCGGCTGCTCGTAGGCGGCAAAACCGGCAGTCAGCCGTTGCACCTCTCTTTGCAGCAATTGTTGCACCTCGGTACGGCGAACCAACGACTCCCGAGGTTCAGTGGACCATCCTTGTTTCTGGGCCCAGGGCTCCAAATTCTCAAAATCGGGCACCACCAAGGCGATTACGTATTTGCGTCCGTGGCCGATTAGGACGGACTGGGCGATGTAGGGACTATTGTTGATAGCGTTTTCGATGGGTTGAGGAGCGAGGTTTTTTCCGGTGGACAGGATGATCAGGTTTTTCTTGCGATCGATGATTTTCAGGTACCCATCCTCGTCCAGTTCTCCCAGATCCCCCGTGTGCAACCATCCGTCCCGAATCTGTTCCTTGGTGGCTTCCGGGTTTTTATAGTATCCCTGCATCACGTTGGGCCCCCTGACCAGCACTTCCCCATCGTCAGCGATGCGTATCTCCACGTTGGGCAGCGGTTTTCCTACCGTACCAATCTTCGTTCGAACCATCGGATTGGTCGCGATCACCGGAGCTGTCTCCGTCATACCATACCCTTCCAATACCGGTAGGTTGATCGCCCAGAAGAATTGGGCGATCTCCGGGTTCAGCGGCGCTCCTCCTGAGACCATCCCCCTGATCCGACCGCCGAGACGCTCTTTCACCTTGCGGTAGACGAGACGGTCGGCAATCTTCCAACGCAGTTTCAATTTGGGAGGCAAGCCGCCCCCCAACAGGAGCTCGTCGATCGGAGTGCGCAGATAGTATTCATACCGCTCCATCCCCACCCGGACTGCCCAATCGAAAATCTTGCGTCGCAAAGGCGTCCCTGCATCGACCTGTTCTTGTACTCGGGCATACACCTTTTCAAACAAACGGGGCACACTTGTCATCACTGTGGGTTTGACTTCCAGCAAGTTCTCTTGAATGGTGTCGGTGCTTTCCGCATAAGCGATCGTCGCACCCACGGAAAGAGGAACGAATTGTCCCGCTAACCGCTCAAAGACGTGAGACAAGGGCAAATAGGAGAGGAAAACGTCATCCGGAAGCACTTCGAGGCACCAGAAATGAATCCCCTCCATGTTGGCCAAAAAATTGCCGTGAGTGAGCATTACACCTTTGGGTCGGCCGGTCGTACCGGAGGTGTGGATAATTGTTACCAGATGGTCGCGGTCGATCTTCTTCCACTCTTCTTCCCAATTCTCCAGAGGATGTGCGGCGCCTTCCTTCAGTAAGGCATCAAATGAGAGAATACCTTTCTCCCCGGTGAAGCTCGGACCCGGTTTCATCACCACAATATTCGTCAGTTCCACTCCGCCTTCCCGGACTTTTTCCAGCTGATGTTCGTCCTCCACCACGGCCATCCGGCAATCCGCGTTCTTCAGGATAAAAGCCACTTGATCGGGGGGCAGCGTCGGATACACCGGCACGCTTACCCCTCCCAAGCTGGCTACGGCCAGATCCGTCACAGGCCAAAAGGGATGATTCTCGGAGATGAGGGCCACTTTGTCTCCGCTACGCAATCCGAAACGGACCAGCCCCGCGGCCGTATCCCGTACCTGTTCCCACAGTTGTCGGTAGGTGATTCCTCTGTATACACCGTTGGATTTGTACATCAAAGCAGGTTTGTCCGGGTAGCTGTTCACCGTTCGCCGCACCATGTCCAGCAGATTTTTCGGTTTCATGGACATCGGCCTCCCATCATGAGCCTCGTACGGCCTCTCCCTCACCCCGGCCAATTGTCAGACTTCGTATTTACTGAGGATGGACTGCAGCTTGATCGCCTTGCTCATATCGCCTTTGACCTTCAGTTTTCCGGTCATAAATGCCGCCGTGCCGTTCAGATTTCCCAGCAGCATGTCTTTGAAATCCTTGGCGTCCATTTGTAACGTACAATCGGCGGAGGCCGCTTCCCCCTCTACCACTTTGGCGGTACCGTTGGACAGGTGCAGCTGGTAAGTGGCTCCGTCATCCCCACTCAGCTCAAACTGGTAAACGCTTTCAATCCCTTCAACAGGTTTGGGATTCTCATTGATCCGTCTTTCAATTTCCTGAAACACCTCGGCAGTTTTCATGTCGGCACTGTAACGATTACTCATGATGAATTCCTCCTTATCTTTTATTTCCTATGATTTGGAATATTTATAATCCAGCAGCAATCACTTTTTTCTGAATTTGAGTTGTCCCTTCATAGATGGACAGAATCTTGGCATCCCGCATCCATTTTTCCACCGGATAATCCCGCATGTAACCGTAACCACCCAAGATTTGCACCGCGTTGGTGGTCACCTCCATGGCCGTCTCCGCCGCAAAAGCTTTGGCCATGCTCCCCTCCACTGCGCAGGATTCTCCACGGTCAGCCAGGTCCGCCGCTCGCCACGTCAGCAACCGAGCAGCATCGATCTTGGTTTTCATCTCCGCCAACATAAAGGAAATGGCTTGGTTTTTGATGATCGGCCGACCGAACTGCACCCGCTGCTTGGCATACTCCAATGCATACTCATATGCAGCCCGGGCTACGCCGACCGCTGCGGCGGCCACTGCCGGACGGGAGTACTCCAGCATTTTCATCGCCCCGAAAAAGGCCATGTTTTCCTCACCGAGCAGGTTTTCCCTGGGTACCCTGACATCCTCTAGGATGACATCGCCAGTGTGGGAAGCGCGGATCCCCATCTTGCGCTCCTTCTTGCCTCCCGACAGCCCCGGCGTATCTCCGGGTACGATGAATGCGGACACCCCGTGATAACCCGCATCCGGGTCGGTTTTGGCGAACACCACGTAAAGATCGGCAATTCCACCGTTGGTGATAAAGCATTTGCGTCCGTTGAGGACCCACTCGTCCCCGTCCAATACCGCCCTAGTCTGGATCGCCTTCACATCAGAGCCGGCTCCTGGCTCCGTCAGCGCCATGGCGCCCAGACGGGGGTTTTCCGGATCACAGAGATAGGGGAGCCACTTTTTCTTTTGCTCTTCGGTCCCCATGTAGTAGATAGGGAGACCTGCGAGCCCGATCGCCGAAATAGAAGTGGCGATCCCAGCACACCCCCAGAACAACTCCTCATTAATGAGGCAAGCCGCCATGACACTGGTCAACCCGCCGCCACCGTATTCTTCGGGGCAGGCAAAACTGGTAAGACCGGCTTTAGCCGCCTTTTTGAACACCTCCATAGGAAATTCTTCCTTCTCGTCGTACTCCGCCGCTACCGGACGAATCTCTTTTTCCGCAAATCCGTGTGCCCACTTGCGCAACTCTTCCTCTTCAGGAGAAAGCTGAAAGCACAGGGAAGACTGCAGTTTCTGCCGGGTAAACACGGCTTCGCCTCCTTTCGGATTCTCATGCGTACCGGTATGCATCAGGGAAAAGCCGATTACCTCAACGTGATAGGACGCCCCTCGGTCAGATTCGTGAAGGAGCTCACCACAATCCGATTCAGCAGCCTGGCCAGATGATCGATGTCCATTTCTTCCGATCCATCGGCCACCCGCTGGATCACCACTTCATTGATCGCCCCAACCATCGCCTTGGACACCACCTGGATTTCCGCTTCCGATACCCTCTGCGGCATGACCTCCCGTGCCGTCTGTTGAAACAGGCGAGCAAAGCGGGCATGTGCCTTTCGTCTCACAGCCTCAATTTCCCCGCTCACACCGGCGGATGTGATCAACAACAGACGGGCGACGGAATCTCGTTCCGTGCACAGTTGGAGGTATCGACGAATTCCGGCAAACCCTTTGTAGGTGGCCTGTTTCTCCTCCCGGACAGCCCGTTTTACCTCATCCAGGATCTCCTCTGCCAGCTGCTCGAATAGGCGGACGAGGAGATCCTCTTTGTTTCGGAAAAAGTTGTAAAAGGTAGTTTTTGAGACCCGGGCCGTCTCCACCACTTCCAAGATGGACGTTTCCTGAAACCCTTTGGAAGTAAAGAGCTGTAGAGCTGCAAACAGGATCTTGTCTCGAGCATGTTGCGGCATCTCTGTGGTGAAGAGTAGAGGTTGCATGAACGATCACTCCCTGATTGATACCAGTACGTACTGGTATTGTAGAATAATTGATTCCAATTGTCAATCCGTTCTGCTTATTTTAAATTGATTAATAATTAATGCACAGCGTTTTCAATGATCACATCGGGAGTAGAAGCGATTTTTGATAGGAGGAACGATCGCAGCTGGGTTTGTTTCCTCCACGATGGCTCAAGCAATAAAAGCGGATCCCATTGATCGGGACGGTCTTTGAAACGGTCGGAGATTACGGGCTGAAGACGGCGGATCAATAAGGCTTAACCTCTCCTGTGAACAAAGAGATTCAGATCGGCGGTGATACTTTCAAGGTGACAGAAGTGTTATATGACGGCAACCGTTTATCTGTCGGGTTTATGTATCGCTTCCAAGATAAGATTGATATGAGGCAATTGCCGGAGATGGAGATCCAAGTGAACGGGAAATTGAGAGGGACTGCACTCACGGGCGGTTCATTGGACTCACGAACCTTTCAAGGGATATTGCACGCCACTCCCGATAAGGGGTTGAAATCCTTCACGATCAACTTGGTTTTGACCAACAAAAAGGACCGCCACAAAACGTGGCAATTGGCTTTTCCGGTTCAACTCACTTCCCATCCGAAAGAGTTTACGGTCAATGCATCTCAATCGCCAAAGAGATGACGGTACAAGTATCAAAAATCACTTTTACCGAAACTTCAACGTCCATAAGCCGTTGAAAGATTTTCGAAGTAATCCCTTCTTCCCGACGGAACATATCATGACGGATGATCACGGCAGGGTGATTCAGAGTTTGGAAATGGCGCATGGCAGCGGACAACAGATTTCGATCGAAAGAAACTTTTTTGCCGTTCAAACGAATTCCCCGTTACGTGGTCCTGAAAACTATTAGTTGGGACTATCGAAACGTGAAGCTACCCATTCCCCATCTGGAGGTGATGGACAATGTGCCGACCCCGCAAAAGCCGATTCTTCTCTCACAAGGAAAGGCAAATTGCGTATCAACTGCGTGGAATTTTTACCGGACAAAACGGTTGTTCACTATCAGTCTTTGAGTAATGATCTGTTCCAGTATTATCATGAGCTGGAACTGAAAGACCACACAAGAAAATATCAAACATTGCGATTCTCCTAAGTAGAAAACCCGGACACCTACTCATTTGTCGCCGAGTTCCCGGCCTGGAAGAAAGGTGAGCCGTTGACGTTTGTTACGCGGGATCTTACGGCAAGTATCATCCGGGAAGATTTGGCTGTCAAAGTGATGATACCACAGAAATGACACCCAAGGCTTTGTTGGGCAAGGTGGCTTTCAGCTCTCTTGCTCAACCATCCTTCATCGAAAATAGTCCAACACAAACTGACGAAATAACTTCGCCGCCGGAGACAGGTACCTCCCTTCCACCCATGCGATGCCGATCGCACGCTGACAATGGGGAGATCTTACATGTAATCGCCGGATTTGTCGCATATCTTCCCCTCCAGTTTCCGGGATGAGCGCCACCCCCAAACCAGCCGAAACCAGACCGGCCACAGTGGTCACCTCTTCTCCCTCAAACGTAATATTCGGCGTAAATCCAGCTTGTCGGCACAATCGATCGGTCAATGCGCGCAAACCGTATCCCTTTTTCAGGGAGATAAACGGTTCGTCCGCAATTTCCCACAGGTTGATTTCGTCCCGATCTGCCAAGGGATGGTGTTCGGGAACAATCACGTACAACTCATCCCGAAACAATTCTTCCCACACAACATCCGACATTTTGACGGGTCCGGACGAGAGACACAAATCCAATTCCCCTGCCTTTAATCGCTCAAACAGAACGGAAGAGGCATCCTGGAACAATTGGAACTGAATGTGTGGGTGTTCCTTTCGAAACGAGCCCAATAAGTCGGGCACCAAATGGGTTCCCAAAGTATGCAGGAACGCCAGCGACACCGTACCGCGCTCAGGGTCCACCATATCCCGCAGTTTTTGCACACCTTCGTTAATCAGATCGAGGGCGGCATCCGCTTGCTCCAAAAACATCTCTCCATAACGATTGAGGCGAATGGAACGTCCCGATCTTTCAAACAGCGGCACACCCAATTCCTCTTCCAACCGAGCGATCGAGCGGCTCAGCGCCGGTTGAGAAATGGCAAGCTTTTTTGCGGCACGGGTAAAATGCTGCATCCGTGCAACCATCTGAAAGTATTCCAGCTGTTGCCACTCCATGTACATCCCCTCCATCCCATAACCAAAACGCATGAAACTCATGCAAATAATAAATTGGACAATATGAGCTGTCAAGCGTAAGATGATACAGTGAATCCGGTCGTGAATTCGAGTCGTTGGAAGGGATGACATGCAGTGGATGATTATATCGAAAGAGGAAGCAACGTCTATGGAAAGGCGATTACCGCACTGTTTTTGGGTAGCTTTGTGACATTCGCATCGCTATACAGTACGCAGCCATTGATTCCACTGTTGGCGAAACAGTTTCACGTCTCACCAGCATCGGCCAGCCTGTCATTGTCACTGACGACCGGTACTCTTGCCTTGTGTATGCTGATCATCTCCATGGTATCGGAATCGAAAGGGCGCAAACCCATCATGACGATTTCGCTGATGCTCGCCGCGGTCTTGTCGATCCTGGCCGCATTCAGCCCCAGCTTTTCGCTGTTATTGGTGATTCGTGCGTTACAGGGGATCGTACTTGCCGGTTTCCCTGCGATCGCCATGGTCTATGTGAATGAGGAGTTTCACCCCAAATACATGGGTCGTGTGATGGGCATCTATGTCGGTGGCAGTGCATTGGGGGGGTTGAGTGGTCGTCTGGTGGTAGGCTGGCTGACAGAAAAATTTTCCTGGCATGTGGCACTGGGCGTCATGGGTGTGATCGGTTTTCTGATCAGTTTGTGGTTTTGGCACAACTTGCCGGATTCGCACCATTTTTCTCCAAAACGGACCACTTGGCGTCGACTGTGGTCGTCGTTGTTGCGTAACTTAAAAGATCCTGCACTTATCTGTCTATATGGTATCGGATTTTTGCTGATGGGCGGTTTTGTTACCCTATACAACTACATTGGTTATCCATTGATGGCGCCACCCTATGATTTGAGCCAATCGAGTGTCGGTTTGATCTTTATCGTCTATCTGGTCGGCACGTTCAGCTCCGCGTGGATGGGGCGATTGGCTGACCGTTTCCGGCGCTCCACTGTATTGTGGTACGGGATTGGCATCATGTTGTTGGGAGCCGTCGTAACCATCAACCAACATTTGGTGGTGAAAATCATCGGTGTAGCCTTATTCACGTTCGGTTTCTTTGGCAGCCACTCGGTTGTGAGCAGTTGGGTGGGAAAACAGGCGCATCGATACAAAACGCAAGCGATGTCGTTGTATCTGCTCTTCTACTATCTTGGTTCCAGTGTGATAGGTACTAGCGGCGGTCTCTTTTGGAGCCGATTCGGATGGGACGGCGTCATTTCCATGATCGGCACGATGCTATTGTTGGCGTTGCTCCTTACCTTTGTGCTTGCACATGGAAAACGAGGACCGTCAGTTTCTGCCAAACATTAACCTCTTCTACTTAACCCCCCAATGATATTCAGATCATTGGGGGTTCATTGTGAAGGATGGTCAAATGGTAACATTCTTTATGGTAAACATGTTTCCATCATTTTCGGTTTATCATTCAAATCGGTTTGGATTTCATCACCCGATCCAACCAATCTCCGACCAGTGCACGCAACGTCTCTCGCTGCTCAATAGCCAAATAGTGGCCTGCACCGTCGAGCACAGCAAAACTGGCTCGCGGATACATTTTCATCAGGGACCACGCATCGTGGAAACCGGTAATGTGGTCTTGGCGGCCAGTTACGATCAGCACTGGGTGATGGAAAGGGGATTCCAACAAGTCCGGGTTGAATGTGAAAGCGTATTTCCGTTTGATCTTGGCCAAAAAACGGGTGTGCGAACGGGATAATTCCTCACCTGGAAGGAGCTCTCGTTTCATCATCTCCCAATTTCTTCGATCCTGAATCACGGCAATGGACTCCCATGTCTCCTTCTCCTTGTCAGTCAATGTGGCTACAAATCGTTCGTCGCGAAACAAGACGGTGCGCTCTGGCAGGTTTCGTTTGCTTTTGTCTGGTTCAACAACAGGGCACACAAGGAGCATTCCGGCCACTTGGGAGATCCGTTTGGCCAAAACACCCCGTGCCAGATATCCTCCGTAGGACTCTCCTACAATCAGGAAAGATTGATCTCCGATAATGTCATCGACCAACGACAAAATCGCGCCCAACAGGTCATCCGCACTTTCGATCCCGTTCAGCTCTCCCGTTCTCCCCATTCCCGGCAAATCCGCATAGATTCTGCGCCAACCGTTCCGTTTCTGAAACAGTGGCTCCATATATCCCATCATCGATCGGTGATCCAGACCGAATCCGTGCAGCATCAGAATCGACAGGCCAGATCCGATATCCAGGTGGTACAACATTTATCTGACGAACACCTCCAGATACACCCCCACCACCGCGAACAACCATCCAGCTATCCAGAAAACGACCACCACCTTCCATTCGGACCAACCGCAAAGTTCAAAATGATGGTGTAACGGACTCATGCGGAAAATGCGCTTGCCCCGCCATTTGAACGATATCACTTGCAATATAACGGACAAGGCTTCCGCCACAAAAACCGCACCGATGATAGGTAACAGCAGTTCCGTTTTGGTGATGACGGACAATGCCGCCAATCCGCCTCCCAGAGCCAATGAGCCCGTGTCTCCCATAAACACTTTGGCCGGGTGTGCATTAAACACCAAAAATCCGAGCAACGCCCCGATCACGGCCACTGAAAACAGTACGACGGACAGATTGCTTTGCACCCAACCGATCACAGCATAAGCGGTGTAAGCCGCCACAGCAGTCCCCGCCAACAATCCGTCCAGGCCGTCCGTCAGATTCACAGCGTTGGAAGTGGCGATCATGATAAGCAACAACAACGGCAGATACAGCCAGTTTAAGTGGATGACCCAGTCCGTCCCCGGTACGCCAACAGAAAATATGTACCCGATCGTGTTGGGGTGAAATACACGCACTTCTAAAAGTACCCAAAACAACACCAATCCAATGAAAAGCTGACCCAATAACTTTTGTCGAGCGGTCAACCCCAAATTGCGTTTCATCACCACTTTAATGTAATCGTCCAGAAACCCCAAAATGCCGTAACCCAAGGTGCCGAATATCAGAAAAAACACGTCGGCGTTGACCAGTTTCTTCAACCAATGCTGACCGAACGGGATGACGGTCAGCACAATCGACGTGAGAAAGATCACGCCGCCCATGGTTGGGGTTCCCGCCTTTTTCAAGTGTCCCTGTGGTCCTTCTTCCCGAATGCTTTGGCCGAATTTCAAACGGCGAAGGATGGGAATGACCATCGGGGACAACACGATCGTCATCCCCAGCGAAACTAACAACACATAGATCAACGACAACCGATCCATCTCCTTTCCGGACAATCCGAAACAGCAACGGGGGTTACTTTAGGGTTCTCCAGAGATTGCCAAATCCCTGTAGCCTTTTTTTGGATTGTAAGGAGTGAATCGGATCTATCGTTGTTAAAACCCACGAATCGACTCCAACGCAGACTTGTCGAGACGTTTGATGAGGGCTACCAAAAATTGTATGGCTGCTTCCACATCCTCTTTATCCACCACGGACGCATGGGAATGGATGTAACGGGCAACGATGCCCACCGCAGCGGAGGGCACGCCTTTTCCTGTCAGGTGCGCCTGACCGGCATCCGTTCCCCCTTGAGAGACGAAAAACTGGTACGGAATCCCTTCTGACTCTGCCGTATCCAACAAAAACTCTCTCATCCCGGGCAGCGTGACCATCGTCCGGTCAAAAATGCGGATGACCACCCCTTTGCCGAGCTTTCCGAATCCGTCGCGAACACCAGGCGTATCCCCGGCCGGACCGGCGTCCACGGCAAAAAACACATCCGGTTCGATCATCTGGGCAGATGTTTTCGCTCCGCGGGCGCCCACCTCTTCTAGAACGGTGGCCCCCGCATAAACGGTATTGGGGTGGGAAGTGCCTTTCAGTTCCCGCAACAGCTCGATCGCCATCCCGCAACCAAAGCGATTATCCCATGCTTTGGTCATGATCCGTCTGCCGGTGGCCATTTCCACATAAGGACAAACAGGAACGGCTGCATCTCCGGGTTGAATGCCCAGTGATTCCACTTCATCCTTGTCTCGTGCACCAATGTCGATAAACATTTTCTGGATGTCTACAGGCTTTTTACGTGCATCCGCATCCAAAAGATGAGGAGGCACCGAACCGATCACGCCGGGGATTCGCTCTCCTCTATCATTGATGACCTCCACTCGTTGCGCCAGCAACACTTGGCTCCACCATCCACCCAACGGCTGGAATTTGAGAAAGCCGTCTTCGGTAATGCGCGTAATCATCATGGCTACCTCATCCATATGTCCAGCCACCATCACTCGGGGGTGTTCCTCGTCACCCCGCTTGACGCCGAACAAGCTGCCCAACCGGTCATGTACCAGCTCATCGGCTAGGGGTTCCAAGTGTTTGCGTATCATCCGGCGCAAGTCCTGTTCAAAACCGGGAGCTGCAGGTGTTTGTGTCAGTTCTCGAAACAGTTCCCATTGAACCATATTGATCATCATCCTTTCTCTATTTACACGGGTTCCTTCTTACGGGTTGCCATCCATCGCGACTTTCGATAAAGTGTGTAAAGAGGAGTGAGAGTCGTGATTACCAAAGAAATGATTCAACGCATCAACGAATTGGCTCGTAAACAAAAAAACGAAGGCTTAACCCAGGAGGAAAAGCGCGAACAAGCCCAACTTCGCCAGGCTTATTTGGAATCGATCCGCGGACAGCTCCGACAACAACTGGATCGGATTCGTTTTGTCGATTGAGTATGCGTCCGTTTTGATTATATCAAAGTATGGGAAATCACGGGCTTTCAGCCCGATTGTTTTTTATTTGTGGTTTGTAATATAAACCGGTTGTTGAAATGAATTGATCTGTCTTATATGATGAAAGTAAGATTTTCCAATCCGTAAGAGGTGATCGCCCGTGATGCCCTTCAAAGAACTGGCACGTTTGGACAAAACCGTACACGAACCGGCTCGGCTGGCTATCATGTCCGCCTTGTATGCCTGTACCATAGCCGAGTTCCTGTTTTTGCAGGAACTGACCGGGCTGACAAAAGGAAACCTGTCGTGCCACCTGTCCAAATTGGAAGAAGCGGGCCTGATCGAAGTGGATAAACACTTCATTCGCAAAAAAATTCCGCAAACCACCATTCGGATTACACCAAAAGGCCGGTCGACGATGGAAGCGTATTGGAAGAAGGTCGACGACATCCGCTCGGTGATCCAACAATGGCGCCCTGTAGAAGCCAGTCGTTAGTAAGCTGCGGTTGTCCATCCGTTTATAACAGGATATGATGGAATCGTCATCACCATCAACAGTGGAGTCCTTGTGCCGAATGTCGACGCATATATTGATGATGCCAATCTGAATAAAGGAGAACCCGAAGATGCAAACATCATTGAAATCCATGTTGAAGGAACTGACGGAAGCTTTTGGTCCATCAGGTTACGAGCAACCGGTGCGCGATGTGATGCGGAAATGGGTTGAAACCCATGCTGATCACATCACCACCGACAATCTCGGTTCTCTGATTGCCGAAAAACGGGGTACGCAGGATCGACCGCGAGTGATGTTGGCCGGACATTTGGATGAAGTGGGTTGGATGGTGACCAGGATCACCGATGAGGGGTATTTGAAGTTTCAACCGTTGGGCGGATGGTGGAGCCAAGTGTTACCGGCCCAACGCGTAGAAGTTCGGACTCATCAGGGTACATTGTTGGGTGTCATCGGCTCCCAACCTCCCCATTCGCTCCCGCCTGCCAAACGAAAGGAAGCGGTTGAGATCAAGGATTTGTTTATCGACATCGGCGTGGCAGACCGGAAAGAAGCCGAAGCCATGGGGGTCCGCCCTGGTGATCCGATCGTCCCCCACTCGCCGTTCACAGTGATGGCCAATCCGAAATATTGGCTGGCCAAAGCGATGGACAACCGAATGGGTTGCGCGGTCGCCGTGGAAGTGATGCGCAGGTTGGATCAAAAGGATTTACCAGGCACTCTGTATGCGGTGGGAACGGTCATGGAGGAAGTGGGCATTCGCGGTGCCGGAACTTCCGCAGCCGTGGTGGACCCGGACGTCGCCATCGTGATCGATGTGGGGTTGGGCGGAGACACACCGGGCACCTCACCTGATGAGGCTCCCTGCCATCTGGGTAAGGGGCCGCTGGTTGTCATCTACGATGCGCTACATATCGCACACCGCGGCTTGCTCCAACTACTCAGGGACACAGCAAAAGAGCTGGATATCCCATTGCAGTATGAGAGCATCGATCGCGGCGCCACCGATGCCGGCCGCATTCATTTGCACAATCAAGGTGTACCGACGATTTCCGTAGGAATTCCGTCACGGTATATCCACAGCCATACTTCCATCATTCATGAAGACGACTTGGAACAACTGGTCCAATTGCTGACCGCGCTGGTGAAAAAGCTGGATCGCACGACTGTGGAGCGACTCCATCAATATTAGGGTACAAAGCCGATCCCCTTTGCGGGATCGGCTTTTTCTCAGTGAATGTTTCTTCCATCCGGGCTCGTCGATTTTCTGGAATAGCCTGATCAATCGGATTGAGGAAGCAGGGATAGTATCGCACGTTCGGCCATGCCAAAAGCGGTTTTGATTTCTTCTTCAGGAGCGCCATTTAACACCTGAAGGGCCAAACCATTCAAAATAGCTAACAGAGTCCTGACAAATGCCCGCTTTACCATACGATCGGTGAAACTGTTGGTACAGAGATTGACGATGCGTTCGATCAAATCATCTTGCATTTTTTTTACTTCCTGCGCCATGCGGGGAGACCATGAGGCCATGGACAATAGGTCAAAATAAACTTTGCGCCAAGGTGTATCCGTAAATTGTTCACGAACGATGGACATGATTTTTTTGATTCGATCTGTAACAGTTGCGATTGAATGAAGCTCCTCTCGAATGGAGGCCAATTGTTTTTCCAAGGTATACGAAGCTGCGGCAACTAACAACTCTTCTTTATTGGGAAAATAATAATGCACAAGACTTAAGGTGATGTCTGCTTCTTGAGCAATTTTGCGGACAGATAAAGAAGAAGATCCATTTTCCGCCAAACAACGAAAGGTGGATTCCAGAATGTGTTGGCGCACAGCAGTTTGGTGTTCTTTGTTCAAAACCCGCCCACCCTCCTTTTATTGTAATAAACCGTAGATGTGTGTTATAATGCGTGTTATTGGTCGGACGTCCAATCAATATGATGCGGTAATATGTAAGTTAAATTCTCTTTCAAATATAACGCTTATTCATCTATATCGCAAAAATGGCGATGAGCAAAATGAGGAAAACCGCGCATCACGGTCTTAAAGAATGGAGAGAGGGTGAAATCGATGAATACTTGGAAGCTCTTAAGTAAAGAGTTCACGACGATCGTTCATAATAAAAAACTTCTCATCGCACTGATACTTGTATTATTTATTCCTTTATTATATGGCGGGTCGTTTATCGGAGCGTTCCAAGATCCATACGGGCGTTTGGATCAATTGCCCGTTGCGGTCGTCAATCTTGATAAAGGTGCAACCGTTCATGGTAAGAAATTGCACTTAGGCAAAGACTTGGTCGATAAGTTGCGGGACAAACGCACATTTGACTGGAAGTTTGTAAGTGACAAGGTCGCGCAGGAGGGGCTGAAGGATTGGAAATACTATATGATCATCCGAATCCCCCAAGATTTTTCAAAGAACGCCGGTACATTGATGGACGAGCATCCCCAGCATCTCAAGCTGGAATATATCGTAAACGATAGCCATAACTTTATCGCCAAACAGATTGGTCAGACGGCAACGGAAAAAATCAAGCAAGAGGTATCAACCGCGCTGATCGAAACATATGCGGAAAGCATGTTTGATGTGTTGAAGGAATTGTCGAACGGTTACGCCAAAGCGAGCGATGGCGCATCCAAGTTGCGTAACGGATCATGGAAGGCAGAGGCCGGAGCGGCAAAACTGCATGAAGGATTAAAAAAGGCCGCGGCCAATTCCATTTTGTTTGAACAAGGCCTGTCCAGCGCGTTGTCAGGTTCAAATCAACTCCAGCAAGGTGCAGAGCAGCTCTCGACGGGACTGGGACAATTAAAAAACGGTGGTGACCGACTCTCAAACGCGGCCCTGCAACTGCAAAATGGAACCAGTCAGCTTAGTGACGGGCTGAACCGCTCATTGGCCGGGATGGATGAAATCAGCAACAATATAGGTAAATTAACTTCCGGTTCAGTCCAAGTGCAAAATGGTTCACAGCAATTGGCGAATGGATCTGAGCAATTGCGAGCTGGGCTCGGACAACTGAGTGAGCGGGCCGATGTCGCCGTTTCCCAGGCTCAGACTGAGACACAGGATATTGCGAGCTTAAGGCAACAAGTCCAAGAGATTGAGAATGACCCCAATGTTTCAGACAGCCAAAAAGCACGATTGAATCAACTATTCAACCAGCTTGAAAGCCATCATGCACAAGCAGAGCAATCGGTTAAAACCGTCGCCGGCACTGCATCAGTTCTTTCGGATAAATCTGGGGAGCTGTCGCAGGGGGCGACCCAACTGGCGGCTGGGGCAGAGAAAGTGGCTACAGGACAAGCAAAATTAGCGTCCGGGTTTGAGCAATTGAGACAAGCGCAAAGCCAATTGGCGGCTGGAGCGAATCAGTTGCTGGCAGGTGAACAGCAATTTGCTCAAGGATTTTTCACCTTTAATTCCAAGCTGGGTGAGGCTCAGTCTGGCGCATCCAAGATTGCGTACGGTAGTGGTTCGCTCTCGACAGGAATCGGAAAGCTGGCAGACGGTTCCGGAAAAATGACAGACGGCCTTGGTAAATTGGCTGGCGGTTCTGGCGGAATCGAGCAAGGACTCGACAAAATGGGCAAGGCAACAGGCGAGCTGGCGTCCAAATTGCGAAACGCCGCGAAAGAATCCGGTGAAGTCAATGGGAATCAAAGCAAGTATGACATGTTTGCCGAACCGGTCCATCTATCATCCAAAGAACAAGCGCCCGTGCCGAACTACGGGACAGCCATGACACCTTATTTCTTATCCCTGGCTTTGTTTGTGGGGGGACTGATGCTATCGGCGATTTATCCGTTCCCCACCCCGTTCGGTCAACCGAGAAATGGGCTTACTTGGTTTATCAGCAAGTATATCCCGATCGTTTTAGTTGTGATCATACAATCTTTGGTGGTAGACGCCATCATTTTGTGGGGATTGGACATTCATGTGAAAAATGTTCCCTATTTCCTCCTCTTTACCATATTGACCAGCATTACCTTTATGTCTCTCGTCTTTTGCATTGTGTCTTTGGTGGGGCCACTTGGTAAATTTATCGCCATTGCCACCATGGTCTTGCAACTTACTTCAAGTGCTGGAACATTCCCGGCAGAATTGTTGCCGGACTTCTTCCGCACAGCCCATGATTATTTACCGATGACCTATGCCGTTTCAGGATTTAAAGCGGTCATTTCGTCGGGAGATTATTCCTTTATGTGGGAAGACGGTAAGATCTTACTGTCTTATTTCACCGTATTTGTAGTTGTAACCATGGTGAAATTTGTGATTTTATATAGAAAGCAATTTAAAGCAGTAAGAGCCGGACAGAGAATGACTTCGGCTCAACCAGCTTGATCGAGCCAAACCAGAGTCGGCGGGGGCTACTAACCTTGTTGTGACATCAAAACCCAAAAACGTCTTCACCATCGAAGACGTTTTTGGGTTTTATTGCTCCTACTAAGGGTTACCCATTCACGTCTACCGATTCTTTTTTATCTTCCCAAAAGGTTTAAAATAAGTCACACATATCATCATGGTCATGGCCAAAATATTGAATAGAGACGCCGATATGAGGGATACACTGGTCGTTTGAAAAGCATCGTTTTGCAGCGCAACAATTCCATAGTGCTATCGGCATTATTATGGTGACGGCAAGAACGGAAGAAACCGACAAAATCATTGGATTGGAAATGGGTGCGGACGACTACATCACGAAACCTTTTTCTTTACGGGAACTGGCTGCCCGAATCCGCTCCGTGTTACGCCGTATAGAAGGGCAGGAAATTGCTGAGCATCAGATACAGCGCGGTGAACTTTTGATTTCGGAATCACAGTGCCGTGTATGGAAACGCGGGCAAGAAATTCCGCTTACACCAACAGAGTTCAAACTCCTGCTCACATTGGCCGCGAAGCCAGGTGTGGTTACAGCCGACTGCAGCTTTTGGAGACGCTGGAAGACGGTATTCTGAATGACGAGCGGACGGTGGATGCCCATATCAGCCGTATCCGTAAAAAAATCGAAGACGATCCGTCTAACCCCATCTACATACAAACCGTCTACGGATTCGGCTACCGGTTTGGTGACCGGTTATGAGTGTCAGTCGCAAGCTGTTTGTTACCATGGCATCATTTATTGTGGCGATGGGTTTGATATATGCCTTCGTGACGCAGATCGTTGTGAGGGATTCACTTGAATTGATGGTGGAGACAACCAGAAGAAAAGAAATAGAGGAGTTGTCCAACCTTTTTGCCAGCTACTACGAAAAAAACAACGGCTCTTGGGACGGTGTACAGCAAGTCCATGTGAGCAAACAATTTTGGAACAGCCATCAGAGTGCCAGTTTCGTGTTATTGTCCCCGGAAAAAAAACGACTGTATGTTGCCGGAGATGCCAGCTATCAAACGGTTACGATGTTTGGCATTCGGAGCAGCGTGCGGATGGCCGGAGAAACGATCGCGTTCTTGTATTATTACGACCCGGAAGTTGCCTGCATTTCCAAATTGCGGATCGGGATACTCGATTCGGTGACGTTCCTGTTGTTTGCAGACGCAACTGTTTTCGCCCTGCTCTCTCTGCTGATCGCCTATGGGTTATCCAAGCGGTTGACGGCACCGCTCAGGCTGCTGATTCCCGCTATCGATCGATTAGGGAAAGGTGAATTCGGGATTCAGGCTCCTGTCGTAACCAAGGATGAATACGGAAAAGTCGCGAAAGCGTTCAATGAGATGTCCAAACAGCTGCAGCGCGCCGAGAATGTTCGGAGAAATCTGGTGGCAGATGTCGCTCATGAACTGAGAACACCGTTAACGATCATTCGAGGCAAACTAGATCTTGTTCAGCAGGGCGGCCGTCCCATCGAACCAGAGAGCTTGCTACCGCTTCAGGATGAACTGATCCGCTTAACCCGACTCGTCGACGACCTTCACCAATTATCGCTCGCTGAGGCGAAAAAGCTGCCACTCGAACGAAAACCGACTCATATTCCTGCACTGCTGCGTCGGATCATTGATCGAATCACCCCCGACGCCGAGCGGAAAGGTATTGAGATCACACTTACTTGCTCTACTGACATGGCCACAGTCAATGTAGACCCGAACCGAATGACACAAGTTCTCCTCAACTTGCTCGTCAATTCCGTCCGCTATACCCCCTCGGGCGGAAACGTGAGCATTACGGTTGAGGAGGAAACGGCACGGAATGAAGAGAGCGGTTTCCTGCGAATTACGATTACCGACACCGGAATCGGCATCGAACCCGAACATCTCCCCTTCCTTTTTGACCGGTTTTATCGGACGGATGAAGCGCGTACACGCAACAGCGGTGGGATGGGGCTGGGTCTCGCGATCGCCAAGGAATTCGTGTTGGCCCATAACGGAACAATTGAAGTCGAAAGCTCCCCGGGTCAGGGGACGACTTTTATCGTCAAATTGCCTTACTAGGGTGTACGACAAAGCGGGTGCCCAGCAGCATGAAAATTAGCCCCTCACTCCGGGGGCTGGTAGAAAAGGTATTGGCGGATATGGAGACGATGGCAATCGTGGTTCATTCGGGAAATTAGTCCGATACTAATGTTCCTCTTATTCCTAGATGCTGCGTCTGATCGAACCATTGAGTATAAGGAAAGAACATATACCCGAAAAAGAAAATCGTCAAATATGAAAGGAGTGACAATATGATACGTTTGGATCACTTTGTAGTACATATCGAACAAGATCAAACAAAATTAGAATCTCTGAAAGGCAAAATAGAGCCAATAGGCTTTCCTTTCAATCCGACCTCCGGTAAGAGGACCAAAGGATTTCAGGTAGCAAATATTTGGATTGGAGACCAATACTTAGAGTTGGTTTGGCTGAAAACCAAAGACGGTGGTGGTTGGCGCAAAGAGTGGGTTGAGAAGTATAACCGAGGTTTACGAGGGATCTTCGGCTTGTGCTTAATGACGGATCAACTTGATTCGTTGAAAAATGAATTACTAAAAAGAGGCGTTAAAGCCAGTGCTCCAGAGCGGATTACGTTTAAGATGTTATTTGGACTATTGAAGAAGTCACTGCCATTTCGTTGTGTCTATACACCACCAATTCCGGGGACCGATCTTCAGATTTTCTTTTTGGAGATGGATAGCCAAGAGAAGTATGATTTCATGAGAAAATATTTCATGAAGCCGAATGCAGAGAAGAATGGGATTACGGGGATAAAAGAAGCAGTTGTTCGTTGTCAATTTTCTGAAGAAGCGTGGAAGTATATAAGAGCGATATTTCCAAGCCTTTCAGGAGGTGAGAGAATGGCGACGTATGACATGGGAGAGACAAAATTACATTTTGTTCAATCCGATGAACTGGGGTTAAAAGTAGAGTTGCTAGCCGCAACCACCAATGAAGACCTAGCGAATGAGAGTTTTGAGATTGAAAATGTTCGAGTAACGAGTATTTTAGTATAGTGATTTTGTCCTCTTTCAACACGATAATCCGAAAACCTTTCACTCGTGTGGCTTGACCTTCGTTGCATTCTGAGGGTAGCATTACAAGAATGCATCAATTGCGGTTCAAGACAAAAAACCTGCCTTGTAATGGTAGGTTTTTTGTCTTGATTATACATCCTCTGTTCATATTAACCATTATGAACATCACCTCGGCTCAACCCGCTGCTGCTTCTGAGGATTCCTCCCCTACAGCTGACACATGCTGCTTCAGCAACAAGACCATCGCCACCGCCCAGGCCAAGGGAGTGTTTCCGTTGGGTCGGTTGGTCCCACCGATGTACAGCTCCGGCATGCGCCCGTCATCCGGCAACAGATTCAACGTCTTTTGCCAGTATTCTTGCGCTTGCTGCCGGTTACCTAGAACCGCATGACACAACCCCAGCCACGGAAAACCAAAACACCACTCAGCCTCTTTACCGTGGTTGTAGTACTGGTCTCCTTCATATCGGATGCACCCATACGTCCGTTCCAACTTGGATGTCACATTTTTCAAGATACGCTGTGCCATCCCCCTTTCTACCACTTGATACGGGTAGATGAGGGAAAGAAGCGCCAGATCTGTTTCCTTGGTGACGCTTTCCCTTGGCAACATCAAGGACAACGTTTGCTGACCCTTCCGGATCAGGTCCTCCGGGACATCGACTAACAGGCGAATCGCTTGTAATCCAGCCACGACCGCTCCGACACTGGAGGCATGCACCTCCATATTTTCTTCCCACATGCCGTTATCCGGGTGATCCCAATATTCGACACAGGCTAAATACCAAACCAACTTCTGTAAGATCTCACGATCTTTTTCATCCCGCAAGATGGCCTTTCTGTGACGTATCCCTTGTGCTATATTCCATATAAACAAACCGATGGCATCATTTTGAGCATGACCCCAAGGCTCTTTGATTTCCGTCAAATCCTTGTCGTACCTGGCATGAATATATTCATAAAGATGAACAGGCTTGTGCCGCGTATGAATATTAATTTTCCATTCATATCTCCGAAAAAGATCCAGCAGAGCATGCATGGCTTTCTCGTAGCGATCACAAGTGGTAGTTAAATAGGGTAACACTGTATACCCTACATCCCGGATCCACACATAGGAGTAATCATCGGAAGGGCTGGCAATGTAGGCGCCATTGGGCAGCCGCATGGTATCGAGTACTTGATGCAATCGTTTCAACTTGGACACCTCTCTTCCCCCTCCATTATGGACATGGCTTCATAAGATGAAACCGTTTACTTAATATTACGTCCCCCAATGAAAACCTGTCACAGCCAAGTTACCCATTCCAACTATGTAAAAAGAAAAGGCCGCTGTTGAGGATCAGCGACCTCGCTTTGGTGACTTGCTCCACACGGCACTCCCTTTGGTCGCCGTGGGCTTCTCGCTTCATCTGACGTGACAAACCCACATCATCCACGGTGTCTCCGTCCCATCCTATCTCTGTTTAGTTTAATCAATTTTCTCCTTCATAGTAGTTTTTAGTTTTTTTCACTCCATGGCTTGATTGTACCAATAATGGGAGAGGGCCGAAGACCTCCCACGTCCGATGCTCGCTCACCCCAACCCGAAAGGTAAGTTTTTCCGCTCACTATTTAAAAGACGAAATCTTGTCTTTATACATTGTGATAAGATCTTGAGCGTCCTGTTCCGTGTTCCCTTGTGCCATCACTTGAAAATGTGCCTGATTCTCATCAGGTAGAATCAAGGCCCAGCCGTTTTCCATCAATACTTTGATTCCATCGATCAGCTCCAGTGGCTGTTCCTTTATTTCCTCCATCAGTCGGCGCATGACTTTACCTTTGGCTGTTACAGGACAAGAAACTTGTTCCTTGAGCAAATAAACGGGAGGCAATTCATCCAGAAGCTGTTGCAGCGATTTCTCCTTTACCGCGCAAACTTCCAGTAACGTAACCAATGTATAGACAGCATCGTAGAAGACTTGTAGACTTTGCTTTTGACCCACCGCCAACAGGGAGCGCGGTGAGGTTGTGGTGCGAACTGTTTGTACGCCCATTTGTTCCAACCACTGTTCCCATGCCGAAGGGGTGTTTACCGGAACTGGAATCTTCGATTGACGGGCGATGGCAGCCATCATCTGCAGCAGCATGGTTGCTGCCTGCGAAAGAGGAGTTCCTTCTCCCGTATACAGAACAAAGTTTTGCCCGTCTCCTTCTATGTGAATCCCCAGATCGGCCTGGTTGTCTTTTACTTCTTGCTGAAGCTGACCGTCACCGCCAATTACCGTAACCACACGGCATCCCAATGCAGTTAACATTGGATGTACTACCGAGAACAACATTGGATTGGCAGCATGGAATACCACTTTTAAACCGCGTTTCCGGATGGCAGCAGTGTCGATGCTTTGCAATGCTTCACTCTGGTATAGCTCAACCAAACGGGAATGTGTCTCCAATGTACCATAACCTTCTGGAGCTGGACGCGAGGCTTCTTCTTGTATCCATGCATTCTCAATTTTCCGCTCCCATCCCTTATCGAGTGGGAGTCCATCGGCATCAAAAAACTGAAGCACCATCCGTTCTTCCGTCCCCAAACCACGCCGATGGAGGTAAATACCTCCTACACAACCTAACCTCCCCACTCCGTAACGGGCTACAGGGGCAGGGACACATCCCACATCCTTTACACAATGGCCTGAGGCCAACAAGCTTGCCGTCACCCCGCGGGCCAATATCTCGGCGTAAGGATCCCCGTCCCACGCCAAAAGTACGTGGCTCCTCGGCTTTAATAACGAAGCATAAGCGGTGATGATTTTCGTTACTTTTTCCGGCGTCATTTCCACATTGGCAATTCCGCTCACGCCATCCGAACCAAACAAGGAAGCCCGAACCTCAGATTCCCAGATCAGAGAGGAATTTAGAATTGCAGCGGGTGCCACCTGTTTCTCCGGCCATACCTTCACTCCGCTCCGCAACCAGGCTTTTTCACCGATCCGGCTTTTTTCTCCCACCACCACATCCTCCGCCAACTGAGCACCTGCCCCAATTCGGACATCATGTGTTACGGACGCATCTCTCATCACGACAGCTTGATCGATCTGCGTCCGGTTCCATACGACAGACCGTACCACTTCCGCACTTTTTCCCACTCGGTTGTACTTTCCGATGACAGTATAAGGACCAACCTGAGCATTGGATTCAATGACACTGCCATCACCGACAAATACCGGCGCCTCCAGCTTGGCGGTGGGAGCTACCTGACATCCTTCCCCCATCCAAATCCCCGGTTGTACCTCTTTGCCGGGAATTTGAACCTGAACCCGCCCCGCCAGCATATCCAGTTGGGTTTTGCGATATTGAGCCAAATTGCCGATATCCGACCAATACCCTTCCGCCACGTAGCCGTATAGGGCGTGCCCCCTTTCCATCACCATGGGAAACAAGTCCTTGCTGAAATCAAAGACCTGACCGTGTTCAAAAAAGGACAAAATTTCCGGCTCCAAGACATAAATCCCGGTATTGACGGTATCGCTGAAAACCTCTCTCCAACTCGGCTTCTCCAAAAATCGGATGATCTGACCTGTTTCGTCGGTCATCACCACGCCAAACTCCAGCGGATTGTCTACTTGATGCAAGACAAGGGTACCCAGCCCACCCTTTTTTTGATGAAAGGAAATGGCTTGATCCAGATTGAAATCCGTCAGTGCATCTCCGCTGATAACAATAAACGTATCATCCAAAAAGTCAGCGGCATTTTTTACACTGCCGGCCGTCCCCAGCGGCAAGGTTTCTTCATAATAATGGAGTTGCACCCCATACTCTGAACCATCGCCGAAATAACGTTGGATCACCTGGGGCAAATATTGAACCGTGACTGCTATTTCAGTGATACCATATCGTTTGAGCAATTCAATGATATATTCCATACAGGGTTTGTTCAGGAGTGGCACCATCGGTTTGGGCAAACGACTCGTCAACGGACGCAACCGGGTTCCTTTTCCTCCGGCCATAATGACTGCTTTCACGTATGTTTTCTCCTCTCTTAACCCTTTTCTCTGATGAAGCAGAAGCGAGAACCTACTTCGTAAGACTGGGTACCGGGATCTCCTCTGTCTGATCATGATGAGACATTTTCCCGAGAACACGTTGATATACCGTTATCGTTTGTTGGGCAATCCTGCTCCAATCATATTGTTTTATGGATTGCCGTCCCGCTTCCGCCAACTGTTGCGCCCATACCGGATCATCCAGCAGCGCGTTCACCTGTGTCGCCAAGGACCGGGCATCTCCTGCATACATCTTGAGACCGTTTTGTCCGTGTTCCACCACATCAGCCAAACCGCCCACATCAGACACCACGACAGGCGACCCCGCAGTCATCGCCTCCAAAGCGACGATACCAAAGGGTTCATATAGACTGGGAAAAACGGTGACTGCCGCATTCCTCAACAAACGGTTGCGATCTTCGTCTGAGACAAAACCGGCAAACAAAACCCTATCCCCGTAGCCCAACCGTTTCGCTTGGTTTTTCCACTCCTCCATCATCGGTCCTTTTCCGGCGATGACAAACTTGACATCGGGGTGGCGGGCCAATATATTTCCCGCTGCGGTCAACAGTGTATCCACACCTTTTTCCCGCACCAGTCGTCCGATAAACAGCACCACGCGTTCATGTGGCAACGCAAAAGGCTCCAGGGTTTCGTCTCCCAAATTCGTTGGAGCCAGTTGCTCAGGATCGACTCCATTGGGGATTACATCTAATTTGTCTTGCGGCAATTGGAACAGCGTCTCCACTTCCTGTTTCATATAGCGGCTACATACAATAACCCGTTGCGCTTCATACGTGAGACGCCATTCCCGATGATGGATCTTATGCTGCAAATCCGTATGAATACCGTGGTTGCGCCCATGCTCCGTTGCATGGATGGTGGCAATCATGGGAATTCCCCAACGATGTTTGATCGTGGTGGCCGCTTCCTCCACCAGCCAATCATGGGCATGGACCACATCAAATGTGTATCCGCTTTTGATCAAGAGCTCTACCGCATCCACCATCATCAGGTTCAGTTGGGCCACCCAATGGATAAAGGCTTCTCCAAAGGGACGTACCACATGTACCCGATGCACATGTACCCCATCCACGATCTCCTCATGCGGAGCTCCCTCTACTTCCGTGGTAATGACATGTACTTCCCATCCACATCTCACCAGATAGCGTGAGAGATCATAAACGTGACGCGACAAACCGCCAACCGTCATCGGAGGAAACTCCCAGGACAACATCAACACCCGAGGGGTATTTCTGTCATTCTCCTTCTCGGAAGCCGGCTGACGATATCGATACGCGGCAATATCAACATCCGGAAACAGCGCATCCAACGATTCCACTGTCTCCAACAAAGTTTCGTCCACCTGATTAGATGTCAACATCTCCTCCAGCTTCCAAAAACGATTGATATGATGCTTGGTCCGTTGTACCGCGTAGTTCACGGCGGTTTTACCGTCCATGATAAAAGCCCAGTCACTGCTTTGCGCCAGCATCAGTTCCCGTGCCGCCTGCTTCAACACTCGCTGGATGAGCTGGTCTTGTTCTCCCGCCCAACGGCTGGCCAGTTCACTCATCCGCACTTCCGCCTTGTGCAAAGCCGGATAAATCCAGTCATTCTCCTCCCGCAGCCATACATCTGCATATCCGTAGCGCCCCCAGGTACTCATGTCCATCTGACATTCCGGATAATCCGTGTAAAGGGATAAATATTCGGAGGGAGTCGTGGCCTTTACCACAACCTGATCGTAGTGCATTTTTTTTAGCAACATCTCGATCCACAAAGGACCTTCATACCACCAATGTCCAAACAACTCGGCGTCAAATGGAACCGTGATGATCGGTTGACGTCCCGTTCGATTCGTTCCTTCCCAGACCCGCTGGGTCAACAAATGAAGGAAATGCCCGGCATGCGCGGCGGCTTTCTCCCGTGCCCACTGCGGATTGTACGGTTCTTTGTGATCACCTTCTCCTGTGATGCGATAATATTTGATTCCTGTGTTGTGGCGAATACCCGTTGGGTGAATATACGGTCCAATCGTTTCCAGATCCAAATCAAAACCGATATCACGATAATACTCCCGGTAATCCACATCTCCCGGGTAGCCCGTCTTGGAACTCCATACCTGCTCAGAACAGGCCGTGTCCCTGGAAAAGGCGGCTACTCCTGTTGGCAAAACCACTGGGGAAAAGTTCCCGAAATCCGGACGGGGACGAGCATGCTGCACGCCATGGGAATCGACAACAAACCATCCAATCCCCTGTTCTGCCAACAACCGGTCCAGTCCGGGAAAATAACCGCACTCCGGAAGCCACATGCCGCGAGGCCGCTCACCAAAATGGCGTTCAAACTCCCGTATTCCCGTCAACACTTGTGCCCGTACACCTTCCTCCGTCAGTACCAGAGGAAGAAAGGCGTGAGTGGCCGCTGTTGTTATCAATTCGATGTGTCCCGAATCCCGTAATTCACGGAAAGCCTGAATGAGGTCACCCCGATACCGAAGGTAAAAGTCTCGTATTTCCTGAAATCGCTCTTTATAGGCTTTGGCGAGAGGATAAAAATCCGGCAGATTGTGGGTGCGCACCATCTCTTTTTCCGCCAACTCTACCAACCGATCCAGATGTTGCAATGTGCGCTTTTGAAGCAGGGGATCTGACAACATGGACAACAGGGTGGGGCTGAGAGAAAGGGTTACTCGAAAGGCTACTCTCTCTTTGATCAATCGTTGAAACATCGACAACAGAGGAATATAGGATTCCGTTATCGCTTCAAACAGCCAACGCTCCTCCAAAGCATCTTCCCGCTCCGGATGACGGACATACGGTAGATGAGCATGCAGAATCAACGCCAATGCCCCTTGCGCCATTTCTACTTTTCCTCCCCCTCTTCCACCAAGGAATATCCCGTAAACCGATTCGCCCATTTCGGTTCTTTTGACACCCCTTGGTAATATCCGTTTCTTCCTTCACTCCCCACATATAGTGCCGTTACCGGTCCAAATCGTTGAAAAGCATCATGCACATTGTGTGAAGGGGTTCCTGCTACATTAGACCGCAAGATAGTAAAAAAGACTCCTTCGTCAGTGTAAGTGCCGAAATCCAGCAAATATTGACGACCTGGCGTAACATGACGAAAATACCAGTGATCAGCGTCTGGATGAACCGATAATTCCTGGCGGGAGTGAGCATGCTCACCGTCAAATAGGAGATCTGTCACATCATGTAATCGGAGAAACAGGGGGAGATGACTCCAGCTCTTTTCGAAATGACGACTTACCATATCTTTTCGCCACTGTGCCACAGTCCAGTAGGCAAATACTGTCCAAGGATCTTTGGCCATCAATACCACCCGATTGGGCAATCCTTCTCTGGTCCAAGACTCATCCATCCAGAAACGAACATGTTTCCTCTCCAGAGCAGAAATCGGTTCAGGACCGGCCGCCGCTTCCAAGCGTTCTTGGTACCTTTCCCGAAAGCGACGCAAGCGATATCGGAACTGCCCGCGCGTCCATCCAAATGATTGAGCAATTGCCGCTTGATTTTCTCCTTGATCTAAACGCCGGATGATTTGTAACCAAAAATCGGTCTCTTCCACTCTTCGCTCTCCTCATCTATTGATGTCATATTATATAACATGACTGATTATAACACTTATTTTAATATTAAACAATGAAACCAATTTAAATAATTTGTTAATTATCAGATCAATGCTCACCATCGTCAATGGTTGATTTGGCTAATGGTATTAGTTTATTATCTAATCGTATTAGTTTCCGTTGAGAGGATGTTGCATCGATGAGAATAACACCGTTCGGTCATGTCGTCCAACTGACGTTTTTTCCGAGGCTCTTTCCAGTCAACTGCTATTTGGTAAAGGAACAGGACGGATTCACCTTGATCGATGCGGCGCTTCCCGGCAGCGCCAAAAAAATTCTTGAGGCGGCCGAGCAGCTCGGCGCACCCATTGTCCGTATTGCCCTGACTCATGCCCATAGTGATCACGTAGGGGCGTTGGATGCTCTGCACGACGCGATGCCGGATACCGAAATCCTGATCTCCAAACGCGAAGCCCGCCTGCTCCGCGGCGATAAATCCCTCGACCCCGACGAGCCGTCCATCCCATTGCGCGGTTCCGTGCCCTCTTGCCAAACGAAGCCCACCCGTTTACTCACGGCGGGGGACCGTGTCGGATCCCTTGAAGTCATTCCGTCCCCAGGACATACTCCCGGTCATGTCGCCTTTCTGGATACACGGGACGGCACGCTTATCGCGGGGGATGCATATCAGACACGCGGCGGGGTAGCTGTGGCGGGGACATTAAAACCTTGGTTTCCCTTCCCTGCCTTGGGCACGTGGCACAAGCCTACGGCTCTGGAGAGTGCCAAGCATCTGCGCGGATTAAAACCAACTCATTTGGCTGTAGGCCACGGGCCGGTGTTGTCCGAACCGTTTTCGCTAATGGATCATGCCATCGCAGAAGCCGAACGCAACCTGAAGGAGCAGATGTGAGATGGTGGCAAAAGCCGGATTGGATCGGATGACAGTGGTACGTACGGCGGCGGAACTGGCGGATTCGCTTGGACTACATCAAGTGACGCTGGCGGCAGTAGCTTCGCGATTGGGAGTGCGTACCCCCTCGCTCTACAATCATGTCGAGGGACTAGGTGGCCTTCTGCGCGAATTGGCCCTCTACGGGATCAACAAGCTGGGGAAACGTCTGGAAAGAGCGGCTGTCGGCAAAGCGACAGACGATGCCGTCAAGGCGATCATGCAGGCCTACCGCTCCTTTGCCCGTGAGCATCCCGGACTATATGAAGCAACACTCCATGCCCCTGACATGAACGATACAGAAGCACAAAGAGCGTCAGAAGAAGTGGTAAATATCCTGCTCACCGTCCTTGAACCCTTCGGTCTTCAAAAAAACGAAGCTCTTCATGTGGTGCGCGGCCTCCGCAGTTTGGCGCATGGCTTCGCATCGTTGGAATCGGCCGGTGCTTTCGGACTTCCATTAGACCGTGACGAAAGTTATCGCTTGATGGTAGATCTGTTTCTCCGAGGATTAAATACGATATGCGACGATAAGAGTGTTCATGATTAGTTCATGATTAACTGATTACGATGGGTGGCCGTTTTCCGATGGAAGACCTTTGGGATTAATTGAAAAAGAAAAGGGAGCGAAAATGGCCACCCGCACCCTGTAACCATTTCTTATCTGAGTTTGTTGGTGGGTTGGTTTCGCTTTTGTTCACTGTTTCCTCGGTCCCCACGGTTTAAAAATGGAGATGACAAACTCACTGCCAAGGAAATAATTTGTAGGATGATCCCAATCCAAAGATTATTCACGGTAAAGGCCGGGTTTTGCAGCGTATTCAAACCTTCCGCTGATGTTAAGGCGGCGGCTTTTAAGGTCCAGAAATACATGCCCACTACGTCCAATCCGATCGACAGGATGGTCAAAATCTCTTTGACAATGATCCAACGGCATCGAAATAACCCCCAATTTGTCCATACAGAAAGAAGAATTCCCGTTACCACCGTGCCGATGGTAGAAGCCCTGATGCTCGTTTTCGCCAACATGTGCATACTCGTATAACGGGCTTTAAACACATATCCATCAACCGTCGTAGCTGCAATAATACTGAGCGGACCTCCGGTTTCCAGGAAGTGAGCGCCATCAGTTTCCGTGGATTACCCAGGATGATCGGCTGGTCTTCTTGCCGAATGAAAGGCTTTCAGGACTTTGTCCGAGCGATGAAACTGGTTTCAGCAAAAATACCGCAAGCCGTTTTCGCCAACCTGATCTGTACGGAAAAACCTCTGAGACTGCCAGGGATCCCCCACAAAATCCATCAACCGAAAACCGACCGACAAATGGCCCATCTTTATCGTTCGGCAGACGTGTTCGTCTCCACTTCGTGGTATGAAGGTTTCGTCTTGCCTGTACTGGAAGCGATGGCGTGCAAAACGGCTGTCGTCACTACCAATTCCGATGGGGTCCTCGATTTTTGCCACCACGGGACGAGCGGATTTATCGTCCCTCCCAAACGACCCAGAGCGCTGGCTTCGGCATTGTTGAAAGTGTTGAGAGACAGGCGGCTGCATCGCAAGCTGCTCGTCGGTGCGTACCATTCGGCTCTCCGTCATACGAAAAGGCAGTTTGAACAGGATATCGTAAAGACACTTGAAGAGATTGAGCAGTACCATAAATAAAAGACCATCGAACATAAACAAGACCGTCTCCTGTTCGAGGAGACGGTCTTGTTACATGGTCACGGAAGTCGATTCGTCTCTGCCACTTTCGTCTTGCGTCCAAGGTGTTGATCCAGCAGATGGAGCAAATAGCGAAGACGAACGTGATAGGTGTGATCCCGCAACGTTCGTTGGTAGGATTGGACCGCGATCCGGTTGCGTTCATCGTCGTGTGCGAGATAGTAATTGATTTTCCGTTTGAGATCGTCGATGCTTTGGAAGCAAACCATCTCCTGTCCCGATACGTAAAACCTCTTGAGATCCCGACGGCAGGTGAGAAGTTGAAACGAGCGGCAGGCCGCAATCTCAAACGTTCGGTTGTTGGGCGAATGGGCGGGGAGGTTACGATGGTTATCCCGCCGATCGTTTGGGGTGCGATGGATATTAAGTACGATCTTGGCCCCGTTGTAGTATTTGATCACTTCCGACGGCGGGATAGGTTGATTGCGGATGCGGTGCTTCAGCTTGTGATAGTTTTTCAACCGCTCCCACCATTGACCGATGATGATAAACCGCTTTTTCAGTAAAAAAGGCGTCATCTGATCGAAAAAATGCAACCGAACAGGAAACGCGCTTCCCACAAAGCAAATATCGGACTGGTATTTCAGTGGGACTTTGACCGGTCTATACTTGGCTGGGTTGACGGCCAAAGGGAGGTAAAACGCCTTTTTCCCCATATGACGGTAAAAGGAGACACTGCTGGAATCCTGTGTAAACACGAAAGGATATGGTTTCACCAGCTGTTCGTGTGTCTTCAGGCGATACGGATCATCCACCACCCAGATCCCGATGGGTACCTGAAACTTGCGCAATTGTTGGACGGCGGTGAGTGGAAAGCGATAACCTCGAAAAACCAAAATAAAATCGGGGCGGAAGGCGGCTACTTTTGCCGACAGCCGATTGAGCGGTTCCCGTTGGAGGAGAAACGTATCAAAGTGGAAATCCGGTATGGTTTTGGCAATCTCCCGAAATGCGCTAATGATGTTTTCGTCTTCATCAGACAGATAGTGTTGGAAATGAAACCCGCAACCGGAAGAAACGTAGAATAAACGCATAGAGATTCTAGCCCTTCCTCCCCTTTCTGTAAGAGGATGCACAACTACACTATTATATTTGATCCGCTTCGGTCTCGTTCGGTTTCCTTGGAAAAACCCTCGTTTGCCTCCCGTCGATTCGCCTGTTCGATGCGGGAAAGGAACCCACTTTTCGACCTTTTCATACGCTATAGGGAGATGCCGCCTCTCTGTTTTTACTGAGAGCAAGCGACAAAGCGAAAGCAGCTTTTCGCCAGTATCCATCATACGGGTATATATTAGTTGATCGACTCAAAGGCAGGTGATACTGCGTGAAGATCCTGATGATTGCCATCGATACGTTGCGCGCTGATCGTCTCGGTTGTTACGGTTACAATAAGCCCAACATGACACCGCATATCGATCGGCTTGCCAAGGACGGCGTACTGTTTGAGCGTTGCATCGCAGAAAACAATGTGACCCAAAGTTCATTTGTCACGATGATGACCGGAAAATCTCCCTACCAACACGGTATCGTCAATATGAAACCGACAACCATCCCGTCCCGGCTCACTCCCCTGAGCCAGATTCTGCAAAAAAATGGTTACCGCACAGCCGCCGTCGACTGCAATACGCGCATCACCGGTAAGAACAACCCGTGGTTTAAACGGGGATACCAGACATATATCGATCCTGCCGGACTAGGAAAACCTCACCTCACTGTGCCCGCGCACGAAATCAACCGACACGTGCTCACTTGGTTGCGAAATCATCGACAGGAAAAAGACTGGTTCTTGTTTGTTCATTACTGGGACCCACATTTCCCCTATTTACCGCAACCGTCTTTCAGGCGGATGCATGTCCACTCTCCCCAACAACTCCAACAGGCCGCCGGGTTAAACACCGTTCTTCGGGAGCCGCTGTGGAGCTTCATCCGTCGCTGGAGTAAAGATATCAACAATCCCCAACATATCAACGAATTGTACGATGCCACCGTCAGCCAAGCTGACGATGCCGTCGGTCAATTGGTATCGCATTTGAAAGATTGGAGAATATGGGAAGAAACCCTCGTCATTCTGATATCCGATCACGGTGAGAGCTTGGGAGAACATCGTATTTACTACGATCACCACGGTTTGTACGATCCCACCATCCATGTTCCATTCATCCTCTCCTGTCCTGCCAAGCTTCCCACCCAACGACGTATTCCTGATCTTGTCCAACATGCCGACCTATTGCCTACCATTCTCGCCATTGCCGGCATCCCCATCCCACGTCATATCCAACCATTGGATGGATTCTCCATGGTTTCCACCATCAAAGGGAAAGCGAAAAACGTACGCCCCTATGCGATTTCATGCGAAGCTAACTGGCAGTTGAAACGGAGCATTCGCACACCGCATTGGAAACTGATTCAGTCGCTGGAACCGGATGTATACGGGAACCCGCGGTATGAGCTGTACAATCTGAAGCTGGACCCAAAAGAGACGAAAAATCTCATACAACGCGCCCCTAAAGTAGCTAAACGACTGCATGCCATCATGGCCCGATGGATCCGTATCAAGTTGACGAGATATAAGCGGAAGGACCCCTTGACCCAGGGAGTGAAAGTGCGCCTGCACCGCCAAACCGCAGCAGAAGAGGAAAAAGTGAAGAAACGTCTGAGTGAGTTGGGGTATTGATTCCCCGCATATGAAAAACCCGCCATCATGGGCGGGTTTTTGTGTTGGCGGGACGTGGCACCATACTGATGGGGATCATTTTTCCTTGCATCCCCTTTCTCCGCGGAACACCAAATTCGCGTAAAATTGTCGGTGTGACGTCCATCAGGTGCAACCTGTTCAGGGTACGCGGTTTATTCCCGACGGGCGCCCCTTTTTTGGTGGCGATGAAAATCCCCTCATAATCATGATTGGCTCCATCCGGCCCCGTGTCGTTTTCATACACGAAACAGCTCCCCATACCGACGCTTCCCACCGACCGCCAATACAGATCGCCGAAATAGACCAAGAGATCCGGGGGGATGTTGCGTGTGACGACATACTTTCTCTCCGGTTTGATCACACGGGTCTGCAACGGATTTCCTTTTTCGTCCTTCAATGTGCGTAACTGACGTGCAATCCGGTTTCGCAACCACTCATACCGGGAACGCGGTACGATCCCGTGCGGTTCCCGCCCCTTGACGTTGATGCACAATCGTCCGAAATAGCCACCGTAGCCCCACGCGCGCGTCTGTTTCCAATCGACCAGATCGGGGGTGAGCGGTGTAAGTCGGTCCACGCGTTTTTTCAACTTCAAAAGTCCCTGCTGGATCAGCCATTCGTTGATACAAAAACCGCCGTCCATCCGCTTGGCACCGTGATCGGAAACGACCATCACAACCGTGTCGTCGTCGACGAGTTCCAGTAACTGACCGATCTCGCCATCTACAAACCGGTAATACTCCAGGATGGCGTCTTTGTACGGGGAAGGACGATGCAACACGTGCTGCTCATCCATGTAGTGCCAAAACGCGTGATGGATTCGGTCCGTACCCATTTCTACCATCATAAAGAAATCCCATGGTTTGTTTTGAATCAAATAACGCGCCGTGGCAAAACGGGTACGTGTCATCTCATAGATTTGCTTTAACAGTGCACCCACATCATGGGTACGGAAATTTTCCACGTCGAATTGGTATTCCCCTACTTCCCGCTCGATTTCTTCCCCCAGTTCGGCAGGAAAGGTATGTGGATAAGATCGATCCGGAGTTAGGAAACAAGAGATCAGACAGCCGTGGATCGGCTTCGGCGGATAGGACGGCGGCACACCGATGACGATGGAGCGCAGTCCGTATTTCCCCAGGATGTCCCAAACCGTCGGCTCACGCAAGTCTGTGCTATCCACGATCTGGTTTCCTCCATATCCATAACGAACACGGTTGCGGAACCCGTAAAACCCCAATTGTCCAGGATCCTTGCTGGTTACCATCGAAGCCCAAGCAGGTACGGTGATCGGCGGATCGGTACTCCTCAGGCGGCCGGCTACACCGCTGTAAATCAACCGCTTTAAATGGGGCAACTCATCGATCCATCGTTCAAACACCAATTCCGGCGCGGCGCAATCCAGCCCAATCACCATCACTTTTTTCGTTTTCACGCTCCCTCCCCTTCCGTTGGCGAAATGTACCCTTGTCGTTCCAGGTATCGTAGTAGTTTTTCCACGCTCTCATCCACAGTCTCCCATTGTGTATCCAGGATCAGTTCGGGATTCTCCGGCTCTTCGTAGGGATCACTCACACCGGTGAAATGCGGGATTTCCCCCTGAAAGGCACGGGCGTACAATCCTTTCACGTCCCGTTTCGCGCATTCTTCCAACGGGCACCGGACATAAACTTCGACAAAAGATGGGATATGGTGACGGGCATAAGCCCGCAACTCCCGATACGGTGAAATGAGAGAAGCCAGTACGATGATGCCATGATACGTCAACAGTTCAGCAACATAGGTCACCCGTTCTACCTGTGTAAAACGGTCGGCTTGGGAAAACCCCAAATCTTTGGTCAATCGTGCTCGAACCACATCCCCGTCCAAACGCTGAACAGGCTGTCCACGCTGAATCAGTTTAGTTTCCGCCTTTTTGGCGATCGTCGTCTTACCTGATCCGGACAAGCCGGTAAGCCAGACGGCCACACCTTTTGATCGCATGGGTCACCCTCCCGTCTCGGGGATACTATATGCCTGTCTGTAAGGGTAGGAAACGCCCGATGCCCATCGGGCTTGAAAATCGGGTATCCGTCCTTAGCAAAGGGCGATCACCAACCGGTAACAATCCCGCGCCAGCCACGGAGCCAGGTACAACGCTTTGGAGGGAGAAACAAACAACCACACCCAACTGGCGCGATACCGGCAGATGGTATCCCGGAGCTGTTCGGCCGTGACCCCGGGTTGCAAGGTGGTGATACGGCTGATACGGTATCCACGGCCGATATTTGACTCCGCTTCCGATCGACGAGACGGCTCGACCACAACGTGGGCCTTCCGGGATTTTAATAAAGCGCGCGTCCTCCCGTCTGACAGCGATTGACGTAGTGAATGGATCGGCATCGCTTGTATGCCTGTCGGTTGGCAATCCCTGAGCCAATCCCGCCAACGCTCTTCCTCCACCGGGGGCAAACCCAATACCCCGCTCGATCCGCGCATCGCATCAGACATCCACACAGGCGGAGAAACAAATGGTGTGGGTTTCGTTAAAGCAATCACGGCACATGCGAGCCGTTCCCGAAAAGCTGATTGCATCATGTCCCTTGGTTCGGGTAACGTTTTCATTAGCTTGTCGTTGTTGTCGTTCCCCTCCCGGCCCCCACTGATGATCCGTTTGCCGCGCTTTCTGCAAAACGCCGCCAGTGACGCCAAGTTCCTGCATCCGGCCTGTGCGGCTTGCGTGAAGACGGCGCGACGCACCAGTGCGACCGTTCCCGTCGCGGTTTGCGAAGTGGTCCATTGGGGGAGTTCGGAACCGGGATCCACCATCCCGATCCCGGAGTCCCCCTCGGCGTACATTAACCATTGACGGATCGTGTCGGGGGCAACGGATTCGTGTTCCGGACGAATCAGTACAAACCGGCCACCCCCTCCCGGTAACCGGGTGGTGTCACCGGTGAGATGCCAGATGCCCTTTCCCACCGTCGCCGTCTCCACCCCGGTTTCCGCCCGAAAACGGAATGGACGCCGTGGAAACAGGTGGCCCAAGATGGCGATCATCCGATGTTCGTACAGATGTTCGCGTAGCGTTCGTTCATAAGCCCGTTGCGCAACACGACTGCGCTCTTCATCCTTTCGAAGATAAAAGTCAATGAGCGACAGGCATTCCTCCAGCGTTTCAAACTGTCCGATCTCACGGCCTGGTTCATACAGTTCATCCAGATCCTTCCGCTTGTCGGTCAACTGGAATGTGGCACACACCGCGATTTCAAACGTCCGGTTATTGGGTGTACGTGCACCGATCCCGCGGCGGTTTTGACCCAGATGCCGATCCAACGGCGACCGGTGTACGTTGAGCGCGATATCCGCCCCGTTGTAGTAACGACATGCTTCCATCGGAGATACCCAACGATCCAGCGTTCGGATGTTCCCACGATGTTTCCCTTTCAAGACCCGTCGCCACCCGGGACCGACCAACCGGGTGGGATGTTCGGACAGAAACGGCATCAGTTTTTGCACGGTAGCCAGGCGGTTATCGAAGGCAGAACCCAACAGGCAAATCCGACTCCAATAATCATAGGAGGTCCGCAGGGGGGCATAAGCAGGGTAGGGTGCAGCCAAAGGTAAATGAACCACATTTTGACAACCGTGTTGCTGATAGACACCTACACAAGTCCGTTCGTTGGTGAAAACAACATCGAAAAAGCGGCATGTGCGCAACGAATCGTCGACGGCATAGGGGTCGTCCGTATACCAAACGGCAGTCGGGATCGGCAGACGTCGCATAGCCTGCAGATCGGCCTCTTTCAAACGACATCCGAGCATGGACAATATGAAATGTGGCCGGTGCATTCGCACCGCCCGTGCGAGTTTGGAGGGAAAGCCGGGCCCAGGGGAGACGTGTACCACCTCCACCCCCACGCGTCGCAAAGCCCGCACCACCTGGCCGTCCAAAAAACCAAACGGGTTTCGTACGGAGGTGGACACGTACACCCCCCTCATCTGCAACCCCTCCTGTACATCTCTACTAAATACTCTTGTAGACGACACACGTCTAGCACTGGAGCGAAACAATCTTCATAACATATAAGACAACAGATCGCTGAAAATGACGAGGTGAATTGATTTGTTTCCTACGACACTAGGAAAATTGGCGCAAATCATAGGTGGGAGACTGCTGCGTGGAAATCCGCGCACTCCCGTGAAACACGCAGTGTATGGACAAACGACACGGCTTCAGCCGGGTGTTGTGTTTTTCGTTCGTACGAATCAGAATGCGGGCAAGCAACTGGCCGCTCTCCGTCAAAAATCGTGTACTGCCGTAGTGGCGCCACCGAGTTGGCAAGCGCGTATCCCGGGACATCACCAGCTGATCGTCACCCCCCACGTGTATCAGGGCTTGTGGAAACTGACACGGTGGCAACGTGAACAATCTCGGGCCATATTCATCGGAGTGACGGGAAGTGCGGGAAAAACGACGACCAAGGAAATGATCGCCTCTATTCTCATGCAGAAATATCGGGTTCTCAAATCCTATGCCAATAACAATCTCGCGCAATCCCTGCCGTACAATCTGATGTATCTCGGCAGACAACACCAGGCCGTCGTGTTGGAAATGGGTATGGCCAGCCTGGGTAACATTCGAATGCAGTGCCAGTATGCCAAACCCTCTATCGGTGTGGTCACCAATGTGGGCGAGGCGCATGTGGGCAGCTTGGGCAACTCCTTGGCCAATGTGGTGCGAGCCAAACAGGAATTGGTAGACGGCATCCGTCCGGGAGGAACCATAATTGTCAACGCCGACGATCGGGGCTCCAGAATGCTCAATCTCAAGCGGTTTCAAAGCCGGATCTTCAACTTTGGTATCCAGCGACCCGCTCAATTTCGCGCCACCCATATCCAATACACGACAGGAGGCATGCGGTTTCGCGTGAACGGTGTCCCTTACGAAATCCCAACATGGGGGGAACACAACGTGTACAACGCATTGGCCGCCATCGCCGTAGCCCGTATCATGAAGGTGCCGACCGCGTCTATCCAGAGAGGGTTGAGACGTTTTCCTGTCCCGTATATGCGTCTGCAGCGGTTACTGGGCGTCCGAAACTATCTTCTGATCAACGATGCGTACAATGCCAACCCGACCGCCATGATCGCCGGATTGCGTGTACTAAAGCAGATTGGTAGCAGTCGACCAACCGTGGCCGTATTGGGGAACATGTCAGAACTGGGTACATTGAGTGTATCCGGTCATCGCAAAGTGGGCCAAACCGTCGCCGCCCTGAAACCCACCCGTCTGATCACCATTGGGTCACTGGCCACCCATATCGCCACCAGCGCGGCCGACCACGGTTATCCAAAAAACCGGATCGCCAGTTTCGGCAGCCAAGCCCAAGCGTATCAGTACATTCTCCAAAGTGTGCCGGCAGGCGCCATTCTGTATTTCAAAGCATCACATAACGCCCATCTGGAAAAACTGGTCAAAAAACTGCGCCCTCCCAAAGCCGCCCGCATGGCCAAACAACGAAAAATACGGAAATGACGGATGGAACCACTCGTCATTGGGGGATGGTTTTGTACAAAGCCCCTCTGGCAGCCGCCTCCGGTGTGATCCCCCATTTGGCGATGAAATACCGCCGGTTCTGCGCCAGGATTTTCTTAAATTCCTCCTTTCCCCTCTTTCGGAACGTCCGACTGCCCAAATGGTGCACATACGTATCGCCCGCGATGACGCAACGGTAACCGGCTAGCCGCGCCCGATAGCAATAATCGTCATCTTCATATGTGCCCACACCGAACCGTTCATCCAACAAGCCAATTCGCTCGGCCAACCCGGCTCGAAACGCCAGGCAAAAGCCGGACAATCGCGGGGAAGTTCGCCATTTGGCCGGATTGCTTCTGTGATGAAATTTCCGGCAAAACGCATGCATCGCTTTGGCTGTAGAAAACCGGACGCGTACCTTTTGTTCCGGGATAACGCGATTAGACAGAGGGCCAACCAAACCGATTCGCGCATCAGACCGCAAAACTGTCAATAGGTTCGCCATCCATCGATGGGAAGGTAATGTATCATTGTTGAGCAATACGATATAGGCACCGTTGGCGGATCGGATACCTTGATTGACTGCGGCGGCAAAGCCGCTGTTGTGGTCATTGCGGATCAGACGAACTTCCGGCATGCGGGCCAGCGCTTCCGCCGACCCGTCTGTCGAACCGTTGTCCACGACGATGATCTCCACTGGGGATGTAGTGTACCGCCGGATGCATTGCAAACATTGGAGCGTGGTATGCCGTTGGTTGCGGGAAGGGATGATGATGGTAGTGGTAGGTGTTTGTTCCACCTCACGCCCCACCTTCCGTTTTCGTCATCAAATACCGCTCGGCGATCGCACGGGCATTTTTCCCGAGATCCCGGGACCATGACGGGTCGGACAACAGTTCGGCAAGATAGCGACGCCATTCGGCACGCCACTGTGCCAGATGCAACACCAAGCCATTGTGCGCATGTCGGACCCATTCCCCGTGATCGCCCAGATCAAATGTCACAACGGGCAGACCGGTTACCATCGCCTCGGCATGTATCGGAGACAGGGACCGGGTGGATGAGGACGCGGTCAACAACCAATCGGCGGCGAGATACAGCGGACATCGTTTTCCAAATGGTACTGGTCGAAACCATGTATACACCACCAGCGATGGGTGCTGATTCCGGGAGACCGATAATTCCTTCTCCAGAAACGAACGTTGCACTTTGGTGGCTTGGGAGACATCCACCACCAACACGTTCCGCTTCTGCCATCCCCGCTCACGACGAACGTCCTTCCTCACACGCAAGCCTTCCTCACTCCAGCGGTGCGGGGTCTCCGCGGAGACGGCCGGGTGACAAATACGGATCGCGTTTTTTGAAAGTTCATTTCGTTTCCGATATTGGTTGCGCAGGTAAAAAGACGGAACACACAAACGGTCGCCTCCTTCCTGCAATGGCAAGTGCTTCGACAGTTGCGCCGTGTAAAACACGAAATCGGCCTGTGGTTGCTGCTTGCGCAAAAGTCGGATTAACCGATGATCCCACAGCCGGAAGGGAACATGGATGCGAACCGGCGCGATACTAACCGCGGCCGGCGGTTTGTCCTTTTGCACCCAATCATCCAGCGCTTTCAGTGTCACGCGGACAGCGTCCTGATCTCGCCCGACGGGTGGAAATGCTGGGAGAGTGTCCTGGTTCACCCACGATGCATCGGGGAGTATCCAGACCTCCATTGCGACACCTCCTTTTCGGCTTCGGCGTGTACGGTCCCATCCATCAAACGAATACTTGCCCGCGCCCTACCGGAAACGAGTTTTCCAATCGAATCCGATATCGGGATCGTTCCAGGGCAAACGCTCCTCATCTGGTCGTTCCCTGTTGTAGACATGGGTCGTCAAATACACGATCACCGCCGGTTGATTTCCCAACACGCGGTAGCCGTGGGCCACGCCTTTGGGGATCAGCAGGACAGAAGGATGCTCCTCCCCCATGTAATAAACATCTGTCTCCCGATAGGTAGGGGACGATTCTCGAAGATCGTGCAACACCACTTGTGCATTGCCCGAGACGAAATGCCACAAGTCGTCCTGCTCCCGATGGTAGTGAAACGCCTTGATCACTCCCGGATAGGACATCGACACCGACATTTGTCCGAACTGACGTAACAAATGCTGATCTTCCCTCACGATCTCCATAAACGTGCCGCGGTCATCGCAATATTTTTCCAGCTTTTGAAATACCACACCGTCGATCATGCCTCTTCTCCCTCCTGTCGATCCCGGAAATATGCCGCCAATCCCTCTCGCCAATCGGGCATGAGCGGGAGCCCCAGTTTGGGAATGCGCTCGGAATGCAAAACGGATACAGCGGGACGGGGGGCTGGACGACCCAATGACGCAGTTGAGATGGGATGCAGGTCAATGTCGGTATACCCGGCGTGTTGCAGGATCGCCGCAGCCAATTGGTACCAGGTGCAGGAGCCTGTATGAGCCGTGTGAAAGATCCCTTGCGCCTGTAAGTGGATCAGCCGATCGATCATTTGTGCCAAATGGCCCGTGTAGGTCGGACAGCCCCGTTGGTCGTTCACCACATGAAGCGGCCCGCCTTCCTTCGCCTTGGAGAGAATGGCGGACACGAAGTTGCGTCCATGCGTACCGTACAACCAGGAGGTGCGCAGGATCATGTGCCGGGGACAACATCTTTGCACCCACCGTTCACCCAATCGTTTCGTGCGACCATATACATTGATGGGACGGGGACGATCCAATTCCGTGTATCCGTCCTTTTTCGTGCCATCAAAGACATAATCCGTGCTGATATACACCAGACGTGCTCCCAGAATGCCGCATGCGGATGCCAACTGCCGCGTGGCTCGTCCGTTGACCCGATGCGCCTCCACCGTATCAGTCTGACTGCGATCCACGTCGGTATAGGCCGCACAATGAACTACGACATCCGGTCTGGTTATTGTCATAATTTTCCAGGTGATGGCCTCATCGGTCACATCCCATTGTGCGCGGGTGTATCCCTTCACTTCATGATGTGCTCTCAACACGCGCACCACATCACGCCCCAGTTGTCCGCCCGCACCCGTTACCAGGATGTTCACCGCCACTCCCCTCCTTCCATTGGACGGCGATATGCCTTGGAACGGACAGCTTCCCACCAATCCTGCTGCCTGCGGTACCATCCAACTGTTTCTTTGAGCCCCCGATCAAACGAGATCATCGGCAGCCACCCCAACTCCTCACGGGTTTTGGACGTATCCAGCGAATATCGGAGATCATGTCCGGGCCGGTCGTCCACATGTTGGATCAAGGAATGCGGTTTGCCAAGCAGGGTGCAGATCCGTCTGGCCACCTCCAGATTGGTGATGGTGTGTTCAGCGCCAATATGATACACCTTCCCTGCTTTTCCGTACCGCCTGACCCGATCGATGGCCACACAGTGATCCCACACATGAATCCAGTCGCGTTCTTGGGAACCATCGCCGTAGATCGGGAGCGGCCGGTTCTCAAGGGCGCGAAGGATCAAGCACGGGATCAGTTTCTCGGGATGTTGGTTGGGACCGTAATTGTTGGTGCAACGTGTGATGACCACCGGCAATCCATAGGTGTTTACATAAGACTGACACAGGAGATCGGACGAGGCCTTGGTGGCGGAATACGGGTTGCTGGGGGCTAGCGGGGAATGTTCTTTTGCCCGTCCTGTTGAGACACTTCCATACACTTCATCAGTGGAAATGTGCACCATTTTTTCGACCTCAGCCTTTTTGACTGCTTCCAACAGGTAGTACGTACCGATGATATTGGAGCGGATAAACATCTCTGCTCCTTCGATGCTGCGATCCACATGTGATTCTGCGGCAAAATGAATCACTTCGTCGATCTTGCGCTGAAATAGCCGCTCCACTGCCGGTTGGTCCGCCAAATCCACATTAACGAACCGGTAACGGGGATGATCCGCGACTTCCGCCAAATTGAGCAAGTTGGCGGAGTAACGCAGTGCGTCGGCGTTGATCACTTCCACATCCGGGTGATACTGGATCAGATAACGGACATAATGGCTCCCGATAAACCCGGCTCCTCCAGTCACCAATATGGTTCGACTCATGTGCCACCCCCCTTTGACCATGTATCCAACCGGATTGCTTGGGACAGTTGGTTGGCTCTCAAAAGTGATGCGGGCGTACCTGCGTCGGTCCACCATCCGCGTAGGATGTCATACGTGAGGATGCTGTGTTGGATGTAGAGGTTGTTCACATCCGTGATCTCCAGTTCTCCTCGGGCAGAAGGAGATAACCTCTGGATGAAGTCGAACACTTGAGCATCATATAGGTATATACCTGTCACACAAAAACGGCTTTTGGGAACACGTGGCTTCTCCTCAATGGACACAACGCGATCCCCGCTCAGCTCAGCCACGCCAAACCTCTCCGGGTGGGCCACTTCTTTGAGCAGCAGTTTGGCTCCTGCTGGTTGGTGTTCGAAGGCACAAACATATGGAGACAAATCGTCTTCAAAAATGTTGTCCGCCAACAGGACCAGCATCCGATCCCCGTTGACGAATTCTTCAGCCATCCCCAGCGCTTGTGCAATCCCGCCGGGTCGATCCTGCACCTTGTAAGTGAACTGTACCCCCCATTCGGTACCGCTGCCCAATAAGCGCACCACATCCCCCATATGCTCAACACCCGTTATGATCAACAAATCGCGGATCCCGCACTGCACCATTTTGGAGATCGGATGATAGATCATCGGATATTGTCCGACCGGCAACAAATGCTTGTTGGTTACCTTGGTTAACGGAAACAAACGAGAGCCCGTGCCGCCTGCCAAAACAATTCCTTTCATAACGTTCCATCCCTCCTCCGGAGCGTGAACACCTCGACTACCTGTTTTCTCTCACACCATGGTATTCTGTCCGGAGATGACCGGTACAGGCGAAAGCCCAATTATGTCCATCATTTCCGTCTGTGTGGAAAATGGGTATCTGCCTGTTCGCCAATCGACCGGGCGGGAATAGAATATAGGGCACTCAGTAGGGTGGGAACGGTTTAGCCAGGGAGTGTCTGTTGAGTCCTGGAGGCGAAGCGTACTTTGCCCGCGTCCAGCACCCTCGGTTCGAGCGGCCTTGGGGTGCTTCTCTAAGGGACGCAGGTAGAGCGAGCCGAGAAGGCGGTGCGGTCGATATGGAAAGTCACGCACCATTCCGTAGAACACCGTCCCCAAGGGGAGGGATTGACGACGAAATCCATCACGTTGGGCCAATTGCTGAACATCGTCGGCGGCACGCTGGTTCGTGGTAAGAGAGATCTGTTGTTGTCGTCGGCCAATTACGGTAAACCCAAATATCTCCGTACCGAGCACCTGTATATCTTCTCAACCCAAAAATCGCAGACCCACCAATTGGACGCGATTCGCCGGGTCGTCCCCAGAGCCGTGATCATTCCCTCATCGGTATCCGCTTCTTCCGTTCCCCTGTCTTCAGCTGTCATCCGTGTGACAGAGCCGTATGTCGCCTTTTGGCGGTTGGCATTGTGGAACTGGAAGCAAACAGCTGTCACAGTGATCGGTATTACCGGAAGTGCGGGCAAATCCACCACCACGGAAATGGTGACTGCCATCTTGTCGCAGACAAGATCGCTCGTCAAAACAATGGGCAACCTCAACACCTTTACGTATCTCCCCTCCTATTTGACCCGCCTTACCCCAAAACATGAATACCTGGTACTGGAAATGGGCATGAAATCGCTCAACAACATCGCCCGCCAATGCAGCGTTGTCCGTCCTGATATCGGTGTTGTCACCAATGTGGGGGAAGCGCACGTGGGCAGTTTGGGAAGTCTTGACACCATCGTTCGCGCCAAACAAGAACTAATCGACGGTATGAATCCCAAAGGGATCCTGTGGCTCAATGCAGATGACAAACGTTCACGCAAACTGAACACACGAAACTTTTTAGGGAAAGTGCACACGTTCGGCATCAATAACACCGCGGATATCCGGGCCAAAGACATCGATCAACGCACCAACGGAATCACTTTCACTGCCTGTTTCGAAGGGAGAAACGTTCCTATCTTCATTCCGACGATCGGCATACACAACGTCTACAACGCATTGGCGGCGATCGGGATCGCCAGATCTCTCGGTAATTCCATCGAGCAAATCCGCAAAGGACTGGCGTCATTTCAACCGCCCCGGATGCGCATGCAACTGCTGAAGGGTACTCGCGACCGATGGTTGATCAATGATGCTTGGAATGCCAATCCTTCGGCGATGGTAGCAGGATTGAAATCGTTTCGTGAATGGGGAAAAAACCGCCCGCATGTCGCGGTGCTGGGGGATATGTTGGAATTGGGAAAGTTGACCCGATCCGCTCATCAGCAAATCGGACGGATCGTGGCTCATCTCCCTTTGACCCAACTAATCACGGTGGGGAAATACGCCAGGATCATCTCCCAATCAGCCATTGAAAAGGGGATGGACCCCAAAAAAGTGTTCCATTATAACTCGACTGCTTCGCTGTTACGCCATTTGAAACAATTGCCCGCCAATGCCGTCGTCTACTTCAAAGCGTCCAGAAAGATGCATTTTGAAAAAGTGATTCGAGCGTTAAATACAGTCTAAGAAAAAGCACACCCGACCAAACGGGTGTGCTTTTTTCAATTAATAATTCCGCTCTCGTCGATTTCCACCTGAACACGCGGGTGAAAACGTACCTTGCGGTAATCCGTCTCCCAATGCAGTCGTTTCCACACATCATGGTGAAACGCGATCAACTGCCGCCCCACACCGAACACGTCACAATTGGCCTGTTGCAGCTTTTGAATGACTTGCTGTGAACTTGCAGTGAAAATGGTGGATAACTGTTTGTTCAATTTTTGTCTGACGGCTTTCTGCGACAGTTCGCCCAATGGATATTCCACGGCCGACACGGTTAGTTTCATGGGAAAATCCACATCGATCAAGTTTTTCGATTTGACCGTCACCTTCATTTTGGGTTCGACCTTATGGACTTCAAACGTGATGTAATTGGACTGTTGGGGATTCTGTTTTTGATCCACTGGTATGGTCAACCTGGCCAATTTTTCTTTTCGACCGGCCATCAACAACATCAACGTCGATTCCTGACGATTGAGCTTTCCCGTCATATGGTGGCCGTGGAACAATGCCGCGCCCGTCACCTGTACGTTTTTCTCTGCCTTTTTGATCATGGGGAGCGTGAAATCCTGTCCATGATCAAACATTACTGGGGCGATCGAACTAAGATTCTCTTTGGGAACGACGGTCATTTGTTCTTCGCCTGCGATCATTTCATCCATCGTTTCTCCGATAAAGTAGGGTCCCACATTATTTAATTGGAGTATCTCACCGGCTTTTCCCTCCGCAACACAGATCCGCGCATTCAAAGCGCTTTTGGGATCTCGGTACAAAACATCCAAAAAAGGATAGATATTTTTCTTGGCCACACTTTCCCCCAAAACGTGTATACGGATTTTGTATGCACTGAGTTTCCCTTTTACCATCGATTGAATTAAGTCACGACTCTCCCGTGTGGTGCGAGCGACCGATTTCATGACCGTATTTAGTTGCTGGGCTCCACCCCCGGTTTCCATCGAGTCGCGTATCGTAACTGTGAACATCAATTTCCCGTCGGGTAAATAATCAAATGCGGTGGAGTAAATCAGACGGTCATCTTTAATGAATTCCATATCCCAACAACCGGGGAGTATCATTAACAAAACGATCAAAAACACAAGGGTGTTCCGCCGCTTACTCATGCCGTGTTCCCCTTTTCCTGTTTCCGAAAAACCAAGGAAATCAATAAGAACAGCAAAGGCAATCCATAGACGAAGGCATAACTAGCCCAGGAAACGATTTGGGTAAAGAGTCTGCATTCATCCGGACCTTCAGGGATTAGTGCCAAGATGAAACTGATGATCGCAGTATAGTAAACGGCCCTACGGTGATTGCCGCGATGAAAATAATGACCAAAACCACTGGAGGCCAAAAACAAATAATTCATGTACGACGTGGCCACGATCACCATCCAGATAGACAAAAAAAGCAAATCTACCCGTTCCACCACCCTGTACGAAAAAGCTTTCAACATATACGGGATGGGTTCCGGAATCATCGCCAATTCCATGGGACTGAATACGATCAGTGCGATAAACACCATAAAACTGTACAACAAGGTGGTTAATGCATTGCCCGCGGAAGCGGCTTTCAACTTTCCGTCCGCTTTTCCCTCCACGAAAGGATAAACAACCAACAGCAACTCAAATCCCAATAGAGAAATAATCACTTTGTTGGAACCGAGAAAGATTTTTCCCCAACCCGCTTCGGTAATTGGTAACATGTAAGTGAAGTTGACAATGGTAAAAGCATTCAACGCGATCAACACAATCAACACAATCAAGACGGTGGCAAAGACGTAAAATCGTGTTATCTTCCGCAAACTTTCGATGACCAGATACACGCTGGTGATCACAATGAGGGATAGGGTCGCCCACCTTGGTGTCAAGGGGAAAATCCATTTATTAATTAAACTCTCGAATAAAATGAGTACCAACGTGGCCATCAAAATGAAGAAAAAAATATAGGCGAAATTGAAGAAACCGCCGATCCACTTTCCGAAAATCTTGGGCAAATACTCATACATGGTCAGATTGGGAAACCGCTTGCACAAGGCCCATATGATCAAAATGGCCAACTGAACAACAACCCCCCCAATCAAAACGGAAATCCAAGCACCACCTTTGGCCACAGCTTGCACGTCATGAGGCATCGACAAGATACCTACCCCGACTTGAGCTTGGATGATGTAATAAAATAATTGACCTTGGGTAATCCTACTGCTTTCCTTGATCATCCTTTTTCCACCTTCTGGAGCTGTCATCTTCCTGTTTCATCCGTTGCGGGTGCGGATCGTGCGGCCGTTGGTTCATCTTCCAAACGGGCATGCGCAAAATCGTGTCTTTCATATCCTTCAAACGCATGGGAGCGGCTGGCGCAAAATAAGGCGTTCCAAATGATACCAGTTTAATGAGATGGATCACCACCAACATCGTCCCGAATACGATCCCGATAAAACCGAAAAATGACGCCGCAATCATCATCGGAAATCGAATGATTCGTATGGACGTGCTCATTTCATTGGAAGGCACTACAAAAGACGAAATGGCAGTCAGTGCCACGACAATGACCATGGTGTATGAAACCAATCCCGCACGTACAACAGCGTCCCCCATCACCAAACCGCCTACGATACCGATCGTCTGACCGACAGGACTGGGCAGGCGAATCCCCGCTTCGCGAATCAGTTCCAACGATAGCTCCATCAATAACGCTTCCAATATGGGTGGAAACGGGACTCTGTCCAATGTAGCTCTGATGGTGTATACCAAGTCCACCGGCAATACTTCCGGGTGAAACGAAACCACCGCGATATATATCGCCGGTAATTGAATTGCCAACAAAAAACTGGCTAAGCGGATCATCCGCACAAACGATCCAACCCACCACCGGCTGTGGAAATCATCAGGTGATTGATAAAAGGCGAACAAGGTCACGGGAAGGATCAACGCTGTTGGGTCCCCCTCGGACAACAGCACCACACGCCCTTCCATCAAATGAGCCATTGCCCGGTCGGGACGTTCCGTGTTCAAACTTTGCGGAAACGGAGACCACGGATCATCCTCCATAAATTCCTGTATAAATCCCGGGTTTATTATGGTGTCGGTAGAGATCGAGCAAATTCGTTTATCCACTTCTTTAATTAAATCAGGGTTGGCCAGGTTTTCCATATAAACGATCGCGATTTTTGTTTTCGTTACTTTTCCAACATTGTAGTAGCGAACTACTAGATGACGGTTCTCGATTCGCGTGCGTAACTGATACAAATTAACCGTTAAATTCTCGATAAATCCACTGTGCGGACCGCGTACCACCCGTTCGTTGTCTGGCTCCTCAATACCACGATTATGTGAGGTACGGGTATCCATCACATAACAAACCGCATCCCCCTCCACGATGATGACAGTTTGTCCCTGTACCAGCTTGTCGACGACGCTCCTCAAATCTTCTTGTTTTTCGACATGTGCGGAAGTGATTACATCCTGAACATCTCCTTCCTTTTCACGAACGATCGGGAAGAGTATCTCTTTTTCGATGCGGTCCGTATCGGCCAATGATTCCAAATACAAAATCATCATCTGTTTTCCTTGAAACGTGATGGTCCGATGCTTCAGATCGTTGGTATGAAACAACATCTCTTGAATAAATCTGTGGTTCTCCTCCAGCGTTGGGAAGACGGGTTGCTTTTCCCGCTTCGGTAACTGTTGATTACGACGTCTTCTGTTTCTGCCCGACCGAAAAAAAAGCATCGTCTGTCCCTCCTCGTCGATTCTTTTTCAGCGTGCCCAATCACTCCAAAATCATGCAATCCCACCTGATTTCAGTGGTTGATTCCATCTTCTGGATAGATGGAATGTTTAATGTATTTTAGTTGTTTGTGTTGCAAACTTGTTTAGGATAAAGATAGTTGCTCAAAAATAAGGGGCTGTTCCCCCACTGACTTGGCGTGAGGTAACAGCCCTCAAATTTTACCTGTGTGATATTGATTTGTAAGATGCAAACGAAAAAACTTCATATCCTTTCGATTCAATGGGTGTTTCTTTCCGCCGCTCGACGGTGAGAAGGTAGAACTTCCTTTAACCAACGTCCTTGTCCCAAGACCAGCTGCACGAGTTCCTCTTCCCGAGAAAGGCCCGCGTATTCACTAAGCGCACCTTCAATTCCTTTATGGGCGATCGTTTGCTGCAAGCGCACCGCCTCTTCGTCACCTTCATAGTCGTAAGCAAGGGCGGCAGCGATGCCGATCGCTAGGTTTTCCGGCTTTTTCCCTTGGGTAAGCAGCTGACGGGCAGGGCCGACCAAGCGATCGTTCGCTCCAAGTTTGCGAATCGGCGAGCGAGCAACGCGCGTTACATCGTCGGAGATATACGGATTTTGGAAGCGTCCGATAATCTTTGTGATATAAGCTGCATGCGCTTCAGGGTCAAAGCCATATTTATCGATGAGTAACGATCCCGTTTCGTTGAGGGCCTTTTGCACGATCTCCCTGATAAACGGATCGTCGATCGCTTCTTTAATCGTAGAATACCCACAAGCAAATCCCAGATAAGCGGTGATGGCATGACCCGTATTTACGGTGTATAATTTCCTTTCCAGATAAGGGGTTAAATCGTCCACGCATGTCATGCCCCGCACAGGCGGCTGTTCACCCTTGACCTTGGTCCCATCGACGATCCATTCGTGATAAGGCTCAACAGCGACGGTGAGAGGATCGTCATGCGTTTGGTTGGGGACGATGCAGTCGACGGCGGCATCAGGAAATCCGAAACGCTGTGAAAACAGCACTTTTTCTTGTTCCGTCACGTGTTTGTACACGTTTTCCCGCAAGAGAGAACTGGCGGCAATCATGTTTTCACATGCGATGACATTCAGCGGTTTTTCCGTCTCACGAATCCTTTTTTGCAGCCCTTCAGCAATGAGACTGGCGATCAATGGTAACACGTTTGGTCCCACGGCCGTCGTCACCAGATCCGCGCGCGCAATCATCGCCACGACCTTTTCTCTATCTGTCTGGCTATTGATCGCCCAGACGTTTTCAATTTCCAACTCTTCTCTCGGCTCTCCAGCCTGTACAAGGCGGTACGACCGCTTTTGGTTTAACGCCTCGACCAGCTCATCGTTTATATCGATGAAACATACTTCGTATCCGGATTGCGCCAGCAAGGCACCGATAAACCCTCTCCCGATATTGCCTGCTCCAAAATGCACAGCTAGCATCTCAGTTCACCTCGGCAAAAAACGAAAGAAGTTCTTCCTTCGTTTTGGAATTTACTATTTTTTCCACATTTTCTGGTTCGGAACATACAATGGCTATTTTTGAAAGAATTTCCAAATGTTCGTTATCTTTTCCGGCGATCCCAATGACGAGTTTGGCCACATTGTTCCCGCCAAAATCCACACCTTCCGGGATTTGTACGATCGAGATTCCGGAAGCTTTCACCGCCTTTTTCGCATCTTCCGTGCCGTGGGGAATCGCCACATGATTGCCGATATAAGTGGACGTCAGTGCTTCCCGTTCCAGCATCTTCTCGATATATGCTTCCTCGACAAAACCGTTGTCCACCAGCAATTGGCCGGCGAGTTTTATCGCACTTTCCTTGTCATCCACCCTTGCGTTCAGGATGATCGTATCTTCGGAAAGGACTGGTTTCGTCATCGTTTGTTTCCTCCCAAAAAACATCCTTCTTCTCCTCTCAACTCAAATTGATCCCTTAAAAACTGATGAAATCTTTCACTGAGGTACGAGGCGATCGCTTCTTGGTCTTGTGACTCGAATAATGCCATGCTCTCTTCACTTTCGATTATCAACGCGCTGATGTGACTTAACACTTCCAATGCTTTTTTCGACGTTTTCTCAGGCGAGAGCATGAGCAATAGCGTTCTCGTCCGCGTCTGTGTATCATCCATTGCCCGGATTGGAAGGGGATTTTTCCATCCCCAGATTGTAAAAGAAGGCTTGCGCACATATGGGCTTCTTGCATGGAACAAAGCGAGGGAAGAACCCGGAATACCGAGTCCCCGCATCCTTTGTCGTTCCAGCAAAACTTCGGCCACCGCCTCCGGGTCTTCGATCACTCCCTGTCGCTGCAACTCACAGCAGGTGATCCTCAGCACATCCCCAATGTGATGCGGATCCTCACAGATCGTCAGACGAAAGCCTTCCAGGACGATGCTGATGATTCCGGAATACTCGTGTATGTCCTGAAAAGGAATGTGATATTTTCGATTTCCCTCGCCTGACACCCTGTTTGACGCTTTTTCTTCACTGACGGAAGTCCTGTTGATCGAATTGCTGCGCCGTACCGACCGTCTGCTTTCGATCCAAGCGCGGATATTTTTCACATCGTTCTCCGTCAGCATCGGGTTGACCAAGATATACTCCTTTGCAAAACCCGCCAAGGGGATCGTAGAGATGATCACATCATAATCGTCCAAGTTGATGGATGTCAGGTCAAAGACTGACGCGTAGTGCAACCGTTTGATTTCCGGAAGCTCCTTTTTGATCCTTGTCGCCAGCATCTTCGAAGAGCCGATGCCACTGGAGCAGAGGATCAAAGCGTGAATTTCCTTTAGCTCGTTCATTCGTTCAAGGCTGGAGGCGAAATGCAAGACGAGATATCCGATCTCCGCCTCCGGGATGGACAAAGCAGGGAAAACTTCTTCCACACCCGCACTGACGATCGAGAACAATTCGCCGTAATCCCGTTTGATTTCTTCCAGCAGCGGGTTGTAGATACCCAACTTCTTCTTAACCCGATAAATCGCGGGTTGCAGATGGGTGAGCAGTCCTTGGAATAAGGATGGGTCAGCCTGCAAGTCGACATTTGTTCGTTTGCTCACATAGTCGATCAGGTCCCGAGCTTGCAGAGCGAGGAGAAAATTGACATCATCCAGATCAAGATCCAGTGCGTTTCTCAGTTTCGCCCCTTTCAAATGCATTGCGATATAACCGACTTCCGCTTCGGGGATCTCCAGGTCCAATGCTTTGCGCAACTTGTCAATGATTGCTGACGCAATTTGGTATTCTCCCGTTTTCTTCAAGGCCTCGAGAGAATGCGAGTCCATATCGATCTTTTCGTTTTTCCGCAGACGCTCGAGGGCGAGCGCGAGGTGGACGACGAGGCCGATGTATGCGCTGTCCGACAGGGCGTACGGCAATTCGCCTCTGATTTCCTCCACCGCTTTCTCCGCGATCATGAGCTTTTCTTTTTCTACAAACCCGAGCAAACGTTCGGAAACCGTTTTTACCTGCTGGGCTGATTTTCTTTGAATTTGGTTGCGGAGGTACGCCAGCACGTCCACCTCAGTCATGTTTTCCATGATCAGGCTGCTTATTGCCCGGCGCTTAGCCATCTCTGAACCGGAGACTTGCACACCGTAACCCCGCTTGCGAATGAGAGAAAGGTGAAACGACGCCAACCAATCATTCACTTTCGTCAAGTCATGGCTGACCGTCGCCACCGTCACGTTTAATTCGTTCGCCAGGGCGACCAGCTTGACTGGTTTTTCCGAAGCCAACAGCGAACACAAAATGATCGTCTGTCTTTCTTCTGGCGTAAACTCGGGATGCGATGCATTGTAGAGGGAAAGCTCCAGTTCTTTCTTTTTTTCGGTAGGACCCTTGATCTTGATCCCGATCCCCGTTCTTTTATCCAGCGAGAGACCGAACGTCTCTAATATATCTGCCACGTTTTTCAGATCCCGGTGCACCGTTCTTTCGCTCACCTGAACCTCAGCCGCGATCTCCTTGACCGTCATTTCTTCTTCTCGGTCGAGCAACAGTTGCAGGATTTGCCGTTCTCTCGCTGATACGTACATGGGCAGATCACTCCAATGAGCGGCCCCACACTGAGACCGCTCGCAGTCTTGCTTCTCACGATGTTTCGTCACTGTTATGTTTCAAACGTTCAACCAGTTCATCGTATTTCGGGCTGTTCAAGAAGTTTTCCACGGAAATGTGGGTCGCCTGCGGCAATTTTGCCTTCGCCCGCTCCGTCAGATCCTTGTGGGTGATCACGATGTCGGCGTCATCCGGCAACTCGTTGATCGAAGTATTCGTTACTTCGATATCCAGACCGGCCTTCTGCATCTTATTGCGCAAGATCGAAGCTCCCATCGCGCTGGAACCCATGCCCGCATCACAGGCGAAGACGACTTTTTCCACTTTCTTTTTCGTGATAGCGCCCACCAATGCTTCAGCGGCCGCACTTTTCTTCCCTTTCAATTCTTCCATCTTCTCCGTCGCTTTCATCAAGTCTTCCTCATTCTCGTCTCCTTTGCTCCGCTCCAAGATGAGGGATGCGACGAGGAACGAGACGAGTGCACCGACGAAGATACCCGCCAATACACCCAGATAGTTCCCTTTCGGCGTCATCGCTAACAAGGCAAAAATGCTTCCGGGTGAAGGCACGGCCACCAGACCGGCATGGAACAATGTAAAGGTGAACACTGCGCTGACACCGCCAGCGATGACGGCCAGGATCAACAAGGGTTTCATCAGGATGTACGGAAAATAGATTTCATGAATGCCGCCAAAGAATTGGATGACGACTGCCCCAGGTGCGGATTGCTTCGCCATCCCTCTGCCAAACAGCCAGTACGCGAGCAAAATGCCGAGACCCGGCCCCGGGTTCGTTTCAAGCAAAAAGAGGATCGATTTTCCCGTTTTCGCTGCTTGTTCAACCCCCAGCGGGCTCAAAACCCCATGGTTGATTGCATTGTTTAAAAAGAGCACCTTTCCAGGTTCGATGAAAATATTCGCCAAAGGCAATAGCCCGGCATTTACGATTACTTCTACCCCGGCAGCAAGCGTTTTGTTCAACGCCAGAACGACGGGTCCGATCGCCTGATAAGCGAGTAGCGTCAAAATCCCGGCGATGATCCCGGCAGAAAAGTTATTTATGAGCATTTCGAAACCGGAACGAACCTTTCCGCGGATCAGCTCGTCGAATTTTTTGATGGCAAATCCGCCGAGGGGACCCATGATCATCGCGCCCAAGAACATGGGAATATCCGTTCCGACGATCATTCCCATCGTCGCAGTAGCACCGACGACACCGCCCCGAACATCATAAACCATTCTCCCACCGGTGAAGCCGATCAACAAGGGCAATAGATACGTGATCATCGGCCCGACAAGCTTCGCCAGATGTTCATTTGGCAGCCAGCCGGTTGGGATAAACAAGGCGGTGATCAATCCCCAAGCGATGAACGCACCGATATTCGGCATGATCATGCCACTCAAGTAACTGCCAAACCGCTGAATCTTCACTTTCAGCGATTTTTCGTCCTCACCTGCAGAAGACAGGGGCGGGAACGCATTTTCGTTGCTATTCATGATGACTCCCTCCCTTTAATCTCGACGACAAGACCAACTGGAAATGAATCATATCACGACAGAGCGAAATGTTGTTGACAATATTAAAATTAACGATCCACTATTCGTTGGATCCCGCTCATTTCATTTTGACCAGATAGTCTTATCACCTGTATTTTAAAGCGCTTTCAATACACTCGCAACATTGATTTTGTCATCTTTGTTATTGACATCTTTTAAATATGTTGCTGACAAAAGGCACGCGATATGCGTGCCTCATCAATTGAAAGGATATCAGCGATCTCAATCATACTCCGTAAGCGATGCGTTCAGCGCAGAAACCCTCAACTCGTCAAAAGTCACTTCCTTCCCTTCCAGATGGCCGATCTCAATCGTCCGGGACGTTCCCGGTAACAGATCAAAATAATTGTCGCTAAACGTCAGCATTTCTCCGGGAAGCTCGATTTTAACGAAACGGGCCAGCCGCTCCGTAAAAACCGTCACACGTTGCCGCTTTTCATCCGCCATTACCCGCAGCACCGTCTCCGGCAGCCCGAGTTCCTTCTGGTCGCGCAGGTAATAGATGTTGTCCGGTGTCACCCCCTGAGCGGAACGCAAGCAAACGACCACCTGGTTTGCGGGACGACCTTGTAAAATTTCTTTCTCCGTCAACCTGGCAACCCG